>NZ_JAVKEW010000141.1:0-50248 GCF_040226375.1 Coleofasciculus sp. G2-EDA-02
GTTTGTCACCATAAGTTATCTGGAAAACCCGCCCCTACAACTGGGCGGGTTTAGTCAAGTTATCGGTTTGTCACCATAAGTTATCTGGAAAACCCGCCCCTACAACTGGGCGGGTTTAGTCAAGTTATCGGTTTGTCACCATAAGTTATCTGGAAAACCCGCCCCTACAACTGGGCTAGTCTAGTCAAGTTATTAGTTTGTTGCCATAAGTTATCTGGAGAACCCGCCCCTACACCCCTGCTCCCATTGCCCAATTAACGGTCACTACCAAACTTATTTGTAATCCACGCTGATTGGTAAGGCTGTAGTTTGAATTTATCATGAATATCGGTAATAATCTGCCTACTAATCAAGTCACACCACTCATCCGTGGCAATTAAATTCAATTCTAATAACTCTAAGGTTTGGGAATTATCGCTCAAATTATGGATCGAAAAAATACTCTGATCTCGCTTCATACTTTGCCGCCAAAACACTAATAGCGCCTGATTTAAAGGATGTAGTGTGTACTGCGTCGCATTGGGATGAAACGCCTGCTGACGGCGACGAATTTGAATCAATCGAGACAGTTCCCGAAACACGATCGCGTGGGGTGAGGTTACCTGTTCTAATTCCCCCTCCAGTTCCGCTAGATCCCAACGGTGGCGGTTAATTGAGCGTTTTCTGCCCGTCTGCAGCATCCAGGCGCGATCGCTACCCGTTCCCAGCAAACTATGAATATAAAATGCGGGAATTCCTTCTAATGACATCATAATCGTTTGTGAGCAGATAAAACGCTGAATTTGCCATTGATCTTCCCCATTTACGGTTCCCTTAAGAGCATCAAATAAAGAAATATTTATTTCGTAAGGAGTTTCTGTCCCATCGGGTTGGCGACGATAGCTAATTTCTCCGCCAAATTGAGTAACACATTGGAGTAACGTCTCATATTCTTCATCCGACAACAATCCCTCCGCCGGACGCAGACCAATGCCATCATGAGATGCGGTAAAATTCAAATAGGCACAGCCCATCGGTGCAGGCGGCATACTCATCATCCAGGTTTTTAGATGTTCTGATTCTCCCTGAAGTAAAGCATTAAGCACCAGCGGCGGCAAACTAAAATTGTAAATAATATGCGCTTCATTTCCGTTGCCAAAATAACTCAAATTTTCTCGGTTTGGCACATTGGTTTCTGTAATAATTACCACCGCCGGATCAACCTGTTTTAACAGTTCCCGCAGTAGGCGGATCAGGGCGTGGGTTTCGGGTAAATGGATGCAGGATGTACCCATTCGTTTGCACAAATATCCCACTGCATCGAGTCGGATATATCTAGCCCCAACATTTACCACATAAAATAACAGAATTTTGACATACTCCACCAACACATCCTGATTGGCAAAATTGACATCAATTTGGTCAGCGCTAAACGTCGCCCAGACATGCTTTTCGCCGTTGACGGTATCAACTTTGACCAATAAAGGGCTACTACGGGGGCGAACCACTTGGGATAAATCAGTGGTTGGGTCAACTTCAATAAAGTAATCACATCCCGGTTTAATCCCCTGTTTAAACTGTTCAAACCATGCACTCTGGCTGGAAACATGGTTAAGCACTAAATCCAGCATTAAATCAAACTTTTGGGCAATGGATTGAATATCCTCCCAGGAACCTAATTCGGGATTAACCTTGAGATAATCAATGATAGCAAATCCGTCATCTGAACTGTAGGGAAAAAAAGGTAAAATATGAACGCCGCTTATTGTATCCTGAAGATAGTGTTCAAGAAACTGTTTCAGCGTCACCAAGGGTTTTTCATCCCTCTGACGATAGATGCTGTCACCATAGGTAATCAGTAATATATGCTGTTCATTCCACTTATCGGGATTTTCCTCTCCTGAATCGCAACAGTAGGGGCGGAGCAACTGCAATAAGCGATCTGCTAGTGGCTCAATATCTGCCTCTGGATAGATGAGTTTCAGTAGCTGCTTGATGCCTAACTGAAAATAGTTGACCAGTTGGGTAGACGGTGACATAAGGTTCCAACACAGATCATCGGGAAATAACCCAGCGAGGGTTGATGGCACGCTTCGTGCCTAGTACGAGCCTGTTTCCAGTTTGTATAGATTATCACAGCATAATTCTTAAATTAATTGAATAATCAGACGGTTGTGCAGAGGTGTCGCTAGTCTGATGGACTATAAGCAAGAATTGATCACAACGATTCACGACTTTGGCTGTAATCTGGATGCTCTCTTAACCAGATTAACCCGCTTAAGTGAAGAATCTCCCACGGCGGTTTTAATTCCAGCGCTCTACGAGGAACTCAAACGACCCGCGTTAGCTAAAATTCGTGATCATCTCGCTGCTTGCGCTTTCGTCAAGACGGTTATCGTTTGTGTGAATGCGCCAACAGTGACTGATTATGCCAAAACCTTACAATTTTTTCAAACCCTACCGCAAACTACCCTAATTCTTTGGGAAAATAGTCCACGAGTCACTCAGCTTCTAGCGGATGTGCGGGATAGGGGGCTGGATTTACTGAAGTTTAAGGGAAAGGGGTTAGCGGTTTGGTTAGGGTTAGGCGTAGCGTCTCTGAGTGCTGATGCGATCGCACTCCATGATGCTGATATTATTACCTATGACCGCTCCTATCCACTCAAGCTGCTTTATCCCTTGCTGGATAAGGAATTCGGCATTGCCTTTAATAAAGCCTACTATACCCGTTTAGGCAATTATCCCCAAAGTTTTAATGGACGAGTGGTGCGTTTGTTCGTTGCGCCGTTACTCAATGTTTTAAGGGAGGTGTTCGGCGAAAAGAACTACTTACGCTACCTGAGTGCTTATCGTTACCCTCTAGCCGGTGAATTTGCCCTGACTAGGGATTTAGCCCTACAAACGCGCATTCCGGCAAATTGGGGCTTAGAAATTGGCTTCCTCGCCGAAGTTTATCGCACTACGGCACCCAAACAGATTGCCCAAATCGATTTAGGTATTTTTGACCACAAACATCAACCCTTGGGTCAAGATGTGAATTCGGGGTTGCAAAAAATGTGTCGCGATATTTTCTGTTCCATCCTGCGAACCTTAACCGAAACTGAACAAGTGGTGATTACCATGGATCACATCCATGCGCTGCGCGTCAAATTCCGCCGGGAAGCTCAAAGCTTCACCCGTAAGTATTTTCTCGATGCTCGCTTCAACGATTTACTCTATGATCGCCACCAAGAGGAAATCGCGCTCGAATGTTTTGAACAGGTTATTTTGCACGCAGGTGAGCAGTATTTTAATGATCCAGTAGGCGCTCAGATTCCAGATTGGACAAGAGCATTAGCGGTTATGCCTGATCTACGCGAACGACTCATCTATTGTGTTCAACAGGATGTTGCTCAAGTTACCGCCCAATTTTTAGCGTCAACTCTGATACCTGAGAGGGTAAATCCCTTGCATTTTGAGTCGCCAGCATTGCCAGCACAAACCCTGGAATTGAAAAACGGCGTCGGAATTCCTATATCTCGTTAAATGGATCTGTAGATAGTTTCATCGGTTGAGTCGGTAGGTTTAGTTTGGGTAGTAAGAGACTCAAAGACTAAACTCATGACTCCTAATGATCGGACTAAACATACTCGATACACCTGGATCAAGATAGGAGCCGCCTTGAGTGCGATCGCGGCTATCCTAGCCCTAGCTATTTGGTGGGCATTCCGCACGCCCTCTGAATCTTCTGTATCTCCATCCAATGTCTCACCCGCCTCACCCTCTCCACCTGCTTCGCCACTGACTCCAGAGTTGGTTCCACCCCCTTCAGCCTCACCAGAGTTATCAGGAGAACCAACAAATCCGGAAAATCGTAATTGATGCTTTCATCTTCTTCAACAAGTCAAGGATCTAATTCTTCTCCTGCTTTTTTTGCTTTTTCTACTTTTTCTGCTTCTCCTCTTTCTGGTGTTGGACTTCGATGACGGTGTGTACATTCCCCCGTGGGGCAAAATCGCCTTTGATCGTTACCTCTAAAGGATCACAGGCTTCTACAAAATCATCCAAAATCTGATTAACGGATTCTTCGTGAGAAATATAGCGATCGCGGAAACTATTGATATACAGTTTAATCGCTTTGAGTTCTACCACCCGCTCATTGGGAACGTAGCGGATATGGATGGTGGCAAAGTCGGGATAACCTGAAAAGGGGCATTTACAGGTAAATTCTGGCAACGTGATATCAATGTTGTAACGACGCCCAATCCGAGGATTAGGGAACGTGATTAGCTGTCCCTCAGCAATGGCACGTTCGCCATATTTCATCGTCGGTGCATCTGAGACAGCAGAGTTCTGAGTTGGGGGATAAGTCATAAGCAGCGAAGAGGATTATTTGTTATTTACCCATGACAAAAGTGCAGCTTAGAATCCTAAAACGGGTTAAAGTCATCATAGATTGAAGGATTCGATTCCCAGTCTGGGCAATTTTCATCATCCCAACCATAGGGATGCATTCCACAGACTAATAAATTTCCCCCGTAGACTTGACCGTGGTAATGACTACAACCGATACAAGCAGGATGTCGTTCGGGTGTGGGATCTACGGGATAGGTAAAGCCCATGTCAGGCTCATTCGTAATATCTATCTCGTCATACTCCAAATAGATCTCAAGAATTGGTTCAAAGATATCCTCTAAGCATTTATCTATTTCTGCACCAATGGTATTTTGCCATTCTTCAGCAAAGTCTTCGATGATATCCGCAACTTCCACGATAACCTCATCGACTATATCTACCAATGATTCCAGGGATTCCAAAAAACTTTTAGACCACTCATCCATAGGGGAACGGATAGTAAAAACTTCTCCTAGTTGGGCAAATCCTCGCTTAGCTAGAGGTCGGTCATGGCTAAGAGGGGGTGTTTGTTTAGGATAGTACAACAATAGCCAATCGTCAGGGGTTGAGTCGAATCGTTTTTGCCGACACTACCATCCAAACAAGTTAGATTAAGCTGTCGTGTATTAAATTTACACGTTTTCACTTATTTAGACGTAGGGACTGATTCTCTCCCTGTTTCCAGACGTACCATGGCACGTCTCTACAGGGTTCTATTATTCACGCTTGAGCCGACGCAGTTCCTCTTGCATCGCCTGTACCTGTTGGCGCATGGCGTCAATATCCTGCTCTTCGCTAGCCCTTTGCTCCTCGTCGTCAGAAATAATTTCAATCCGACGGGGTTCAGTCGCCGTCTTTTGGGGTTGCGGAGGTTGAACCGATTGCTGCTGTTGAGCTTGTTGCACCATATCATCAACCATCTTGCGAGCTTCTTCAGTGGTCATTTCACCACGAGCAACCAGTTCATCTGCCAGTTGTTGAGCTTGAGTTCGCAGTTCCCCGATTGTTCCCCCGGCTCTCTCACTAGCATACGAGGCTAAACCAACGCCCAGATAAAACGCTTTTTGAACCAGATTTCCGAAGTCAGGCATAATAACTGATGCTCCTTCAAGTACGCAAGAACCCTTTTCTAGGATACGAGTGACGCTGGCAAAATGCCTACTTCTATAGTGTATAGAGAAACATGAGGGGATGGAAAAGGATGTCAAGCTAACAATTCATCCACGGACAGGGTAAAACCCTGTAAGACTTTCTGGGTACTCACAACTTGACCCGAAGTAAACATTAACCCCTGATTTTCCGTCATCACCATCACCCACCGGCTCTCCGGAAACACCAGCCAAACTTCTTCACCCCCCGACTCTAAATACTCCTGTGCTTTTAGCAACACCGTCTCGGCTATATCCGTTGGCGAAACAATCTCAGCACACAAGGGAAAACTCTGAGGCAACGTAGCCACATTACCAAACTGCGCCACCAGTTCCGGGGTCAGATATGCCACATCCGGAGAACGTCCCTGCTTCTTGGTGCGACAAGGCACATCAGTATAAACTTTTCCACCTTGTCCACTGGAGTTTTTGTAATCGTCCCAGTAACGACCTAGCTTCAGTTGAATTTCACCATGTCTGAGTGTCATACCGTTTTTTTCCACCAGTTGACCATTTACCCACTCCATTTTCTCAGGCGGATTGACCATAAAGTCGTCCAGTGAGAACTTGTCTGGGATAAGAGTTGCTGTTCCCATTGTTATTTCCCCTTCCTGATTACATTTTCAATTATTTCCCTATTTTCTACTAATTTATCCGACAACAACAACCCGTCATTTGTCATTCTTCATACTCGCTCCCGAAAAGAAGCAAGCTACGTCATTTGTCATTTGTAACTTATTGTAGTGGACTGACACAGCTAAAATTGTGGAATAGATTTGACGGTGAAATTGGGCGCACACCGTGCGCCCCTACAATACTAATCCACCATTTTAGGTGTGCCAAGCCAGTAGGTTGGGTAGAGCGTAAGCGTTACCCAACAAGCTAACCCAACGAGAGCGGGTTACTCTACCCTTCAAGTTCTCCTCCGGAGTACGAGAAGTCTCCACCTACAAAGTTGATATGCACCCTATGTTTCTACTTGGGTTCTCGAATGGAACCCATAAATAAAATCGTTCCCGTTTGATTATCGCGAATCGCACAGAAAAAGGGACGGTCAACCACCATCTGGAAGGGGGTTTGGGGAATAGTCGCAGAGGTAAGAACCATGCCAACAGAAGTCGCTGCTGCCGCTTCTGTGCCTTCTTCATTCACTTCGACAAAGGTTTTATGTTTGACTTGATTAATTAAGACATCTTCTTCCGTCATATTAGAAAAATCAGCCCCCTCATCAAAAGCAACGTCCATCCCTAGAGCTTTTAAGGCTTCGTTGAGTTGAATTTCGTACTCCAATTTAAAGCGAGGTAGTACGATTGAGCCATCCCGTTTACCGAACTGATTTATCCATTGTTGCCAATTTTCTGGAGTGAGTTGCTGCTCAAAGGTATCTAGACTCACAGTTTCACGGGGAAGGAAAACATAGAAACTCAGCCGTCCTTCACCGTAAGGTAAACTGATGGCTTGTACGCTGTCATCTTCATAATATTGATATTCTCCCGATTGAGACATCATCGGGTGTTGTTTCTGAGTTCCATCGGCTAAAGAAAAGGGACGCTCTACCGTTTTTTCTTTATCAAATTGCTCCGTCCAATTGCCTTTAAAATAGATGGCATTGATCAAAAATAAAATATCATCTGGTTTGATTTCACTAATAATTTGCGGTATTTTGCCGTTAGTATTTTCCTTGACCCAGTTATTGATGATACGTTTAGCTTGAGGTTTAGCAAAGTCTAGATCGGTTACTTGAGCATCATAGAATTCCTGATTGCGTTGCAGGAAGTCGGGTTTAAATGAGATACCTTGTCTTGCCCAAAGCGAGTTGGCGATAGATAGCTGAATATCAGAGTCGGCGTTTTCTAAGGTAGTTTTTAATGCTTCATTTGCCTGGTTTACGTCTGACAGACTCATTCCTTGGAGTTCTAGCGCGTTTGCCATAGCTGCTTGGGTTTCACCCCTGGCACCATTGTACGTCATGGCTAGCGCGATCGCGACGCTGGTTGGGGAGATAAAAACGTTCTTATTCCTATCTTGCTGAAGAATCTCAGAAAATAACTTGAATCCAAATTTGGTATTAGCTTCAACGATTTTAGTATCCACAGATGGGTTAGGTTGCTGTGCGGTTAACTCTGGCTTTTGATGGTTTGGGGAGTTTTGGGCATTGATATTTTGGCTGATTAACCCGGCTAGTAATCCGGCTAAAATGATACCTGCAGCGATAATCCCTGTGCGACGGAGTATCTTTTGATTCATTCGTCTACCTCCATGATCTGTGTTTTGTTTAAGGATGACTGATTTGGGTTAGAGGTGTTCCACAGGTTACTGTTTTGGTAACGAATCAGCAGGTGATCAGTATGTGTAGGGGCGAATTGCTTACCAAAATTAACAATGGGAATCCGCTCAATTTGCTTAGGTTGCTCTATATTCTTGACCCTAATGTCACAATAAGAAGCCATCAACTGATTTCCACTACTTAAAATTTGTGTTACTCCTCATCAAAGGAATTCAACCTTTCCTATCATTTCTTCTGGTTCAAGCAACTCCCAAATTAGAACCAATCCCCGTATAATTTCACCGATTGACCGACTGCCTTGATGACAGTAAGCAATACCAACGTGAGGAATTCCCGCTTCATGCAACCGCAGGAAGTCTGTATCTTGAGTAAAAATGACCCGACCTTGAGAACGGGAAAACTCTAATTGTACTTCATCCGGTGCGGCAATCAGTCCTGCTTCGGGTGTAGTCGTTACATTAATGCCACGACTGCGTAAACCCTTAGCGATCACACTACTGATATTTTCATCCATGTGGAACTGAATCATGTCCGCCCGCCATTTCGATTCCTCAATTTCTGCTGAACTAAAGAAGATGTTTTTGCCTGTAATTGTTGGGCAAAAGCTTTATCCTCTCGAATTTGCTGTCTAATTTCTTCTCGATGATCGTGATAATATGCCAAGGCAGCGTACACATCAGCTAAGGTGATGGTTGGATAGTGTGAGATGATCTCATCCGGTGAAAGTCCCATTTGTTCATGCCAGATCACCACATCCTGCACTTTAATCCGATGTCCAGCAATGCGTGGTTTACCGCCACATACACCGGGAGTTATTTCTATATGTTCTGATATTACTGATTCCATCTGTATTTCCGGCAAAAAATAAGGCGAATAGTCTTAAATCGTAGCAAAAACAGAGTCGAGCAGGAGAGTGCGATCGCGTGACCACTATAACAACAGCTTCAGCGTTTCTGGGTCAGCAATACCGCGCAAGATAGCATAAATAATCATAGATCCTGCTAAATCCAACGACTCACACAGCAAATCCTCATCTCGTTCACCCTTTAATATCTCACGGATAGCAGCGACAAGACGACCCCAGCCAGCTTGTGTCCATTCTTCCAGTGTAGGTTCTAGATGTTCCCTAACTTCTGCATTATTTACGGCATCAACCACTTTGGTCGGGGCGGGTTTATTCACATCTGGGTGAGGGAAGAAAAGATAGTTGTGAAACCCGCCCCTACAGATGCGCTATGCGTCAAAACTCTATCGTTCCGGTACTGTCCACCAGGCTAAGGCGTAAGGTTGAGAGTCTTCATTCTCCTGTTGACGATATTGAACCCGGATTTTATAGCGACCTGAAACCGGAACAGGGCAGAATATATGTTCGACACTATCCACTTCACTTACAGAAGCACAGGCACTTTTACGGGTATCATTTTCATCAAGAGGTATCAGGTAAAGGTCAAGATTATTCAATCCGCGATCGCGAAAACTTTCACCGACATCATACACCTCATTTTCATTCTCATCTTTTAGCTCAACTAACCGATCCCACGTTAGCGTCAATGCCACATAACTCTCTGCCTTTAAGGGTTTTTCTAAGACATAATCTTGAAAGGATTTAGTCTTAACTGAACTATAATCCCAACCCACAGGCGGTACAGCCCCCGTTGAACTCCACTGACCCGGACTAAATTGTTGATAAGCCCGGAAAACATTCAGGTGTCCGGTTCCCATTTGTATATCTAGGGGAATTTTGGCATCAAGATAAGCATCCGATTCTAACCAAGTGTCATTCTCTTTGCTCAACAGGGTGCGGTTCATTCCTAGATGCAACCCATCCCCCTTGTCTTGGATTTTATCGGCGGAGTTGAGTAGCACCGCTTTCATTACTTCATGGCGTCTAGAATCGGTCGTCCATTGGGTTTGATTGGCGTGGATTTGGCGATCGCCGAATTCTTGAATTAGGGCGACTGAGGCGGTAATATGAGGCGCGGCGAAACTTGTCCCACTCACCTCGACAATTTTGCCATCCAGGTCGTAGACTGATATATTACTTCCTGGCGCGACTAAATTAATGGCACGGCGAGTTCCCTGATTAATTTCCCGTTGAATTAAACGCCGACCAATGCCCTCTGGCTGATCACTCAAGTTGGCAAAGTCTACCTTGGTAAATTGTCCTTGTCGTTGGGTGGTGTAGGCTGTGGTAATCCCGTTATAGTGATCGGTGGGAATGGGAATGCCACCTTTGCCTTGGTTGCCTGCAATGACGTAGAGAACATCATGAGTCCGAGCTGACCAATCGATACATTTTGTTAAGAGGGCATTGCCATCAAGCGCCGCTTGTGATCCTCTGGCATCTCGTTGCAGCGATTCACCAAAACTGAAGTTAATTGCCCGAACATCACCACTATTTTGCTGAGCAACGTGCTGGGCTGAAAGGCATTCTTCTGGCTGTCCACTGCGGATTGGGGAACCGACAGCCGAGGCGTAGAGTCTCGCGCCCGGCGCGACTCCGGGTAAGGTTTTATCATTACTGACCATGACACCCGCCACCATCGCCGCATGGGTATCCACATCCGTATCTGCTTTCGCGGGTAGATCGCGATAAAAAACCCGCTCAAGTGCGATCGCGGGATTCCAAGATACAGCTTTATCAACTCCAAATAAGCCCGGTCTACCGATTTCCACCTGACCAATGGCTATTTTATGACCTCTCAAGTTGTAGGGGGGAGCATGGAGTCGCAACGCATCAATTCCGGCTTCTCCAATCGAAATCGGTGACGCTAAGATTGGGGTGGTCAGGGTAGAGAGTCCCACACCTCCAATCATCCATCCCAGTTTTTTGATCAGCGACCGCATAGCCAAGGCAGGTTCTCCTAACTTGAAAATCGTTTTGAGGGTATCGGGGTGGATTTAACCACTTTGTATTGCTACTAATGATAACGTTTCTACACAACCTTCCTTGCCGAGTTTTGAGTTGGGGCGTGAGAGTCGTTTTTATCCGCCGATTTTAGCAGATTGGCGGGAACCAGTACAGGCAGTGGATGCTGCTGCTGACTGGATTCACGTTGATGTGATGGATGGTCGGTTTGTCCCCAACATCACCATCCGTCCTCTGATTGTTAAGGTGGCGAATTTTATGACCTCTCAAGTTGTAGGGGGAAAATTAGGTCACGTTTTGTTAGGGGATTGTTAAAGACTTTGTTAAGATAAAACTTAACAGAATAGAGGACTTAGGAGAGTATCACCAGTTATGACCCAAACGCAATCCCAAAAACCCATCGTCGTTGCCCCCTCCATTTTATCAGCCGATTTTAGCCGACTGGGGGAACAAGTGCAGGCAGTGGATGCTGCTGGTGCTGACTGGATTCACGTTGATGTGATGGACGGTCGGTTTGTCCCCAATATTACCATCGGTCCTCTGATTGTTAAAGCGCTTCGCCCAGTTACCAAAAAGCCTCTGGATGTCCACTTGATGATTGTGGAACCGGAAAAGTATGTCGAGGATTTTGCTAAAGCTGGGGCTGATATTATTTCGGTTCATGCGGAACATAACGCTTCCCCCCATTTGCACCGCACCCTGACTCAGATTAAAGAATTGGGTAAGCAAGCGGGTGTGGTTCTCAATCCCTCCACCCCGTTAGAGTTGATTGACTATGTGTTAGATGTCTGCGACTTGGTGTTGATTATGAGTGTCAACCCTGGTTTTGGCGGTCAAAGCTTCATTCCGGGTGTACTTCCCAAAATTCGTAAGTTGCGTCAGATCTGCGATGAACGCGGACTCGATCCCTGGATTGAAGTCGATGGCGGACTTAAAGCTGACAATACCTGGCAAGTTTTGGAAGCTGGCGCTAACGCGATCGTTTCTGGTTCTGGTGTGTTTGGACAGGATGATTATGCCAAGGCGATTACCGGAATTCGCAATAGCAAGTGTCCCGAACCGGAATTAGCCACGGTTTAACCAGATGGATGAGTCGCTATTAATTGGTTATTAACCTTTTCCTATTGATAGGATAACTCTCTTTTCCTACAGGTTGTAGAGACGTTGCATGCAACGTCTCTACTTGTCATTCGTCCGCCTGCGCGGACTAGCATTATAAAGGGGGTGGCTAACCCGAATTTATTACACTTCTGTGCAGGATTGGGATGCATCGCCCTAGCACTTAGAACAGAATTCAGTACTTATTGTCGAGAGTGACTGTCCAGAAGTCGTGGAGGCGTGTGATATCCTGTCCCGTCAAACACCCTTAATAAAAATAACTTAAAAACAAGGAGAATTATTCGGTGTTATTCCATTTAAAGTAAAGGTGTAATTATTACTATTTTCGCTGAGATACAAGCAAATCTCACTATTGTTATTTCTTGTGACTATGACATCAGTAGAAAAATTCATGAGAATATTTGATAAGATATTGGTAAAAACTTTTGTGTTATCAGATAATTCTAAGTTAATACCTTGTTGGGCATTATTTTCAATGGTATTGTTTTCAATAATTGCTTCTTGGATTTGTGCCGTGGAATTTACAAACAATGGAAGATTCAATGAGCCAAGGCGAATGTCGATTCCTTCATCACCATTATTCCTAATTGTATTTCCGGAAATTGTCAGATTTTCTAAGATTGCACTACCTTCAATACCAATGCCAATGCCGTCACCTCGGATGGGACTAGTGCCACCATTATTTTCTATTGTATTTTCCACAATTGTCAAATTTATGATAGGATTACTGAGGGGTGACAGCCCGAAACCAAACAGAATAGCATCTTCATAATTATTAAAAAGTTGATTATTTAAAATACTTATATTCACAGAACCTGCATCACTATTGATCACAATACCTTGTCCACTTGATGGAATTGGAAGTACACGAGAAAAACCCATTGTGCCAGAGATTGTATTCATACTAACTTCAACATTTCCGGTGACATTGTTGAGAAGAATACCTTGACCCGTAGGCATCTGAATATTATTCCCAATTGTGTTTAAGATAATATTTCCGGTAATGCTGACTTCGCCATTCACGTTTTGTAGAACAATTCCTCGATTGGTTGCCGCTTCAATGCGGTTATTTGCCAGGGTAACATTACCGAGATTGGTTCCGGAAATGCCACTATTCTGGGTATCCCGAATTTCAAATCCAGAAATCGCGATCGCGCCTGTAGACTCTAAGAGTTCAATCCCCCGATTTGCCTGAGTAATCTGGCTTCCCTCATTGGCGGCTATATTCACTGTTCCTGTGATATTACCAACGGATATGCCGTTAATGTTATCGACTGGATCAGTAATCGTGATCGTACTATTGCTAATATCAACTGTACCACTAATCCCGTTAATAGAGATACCATTTGTTGATGAATTGATACTGGTAAGGGTGCTATCTGAAATTGTGGCATTATTAATAGTAGTTCCGACTAAAGCAGCACCATTAGTACTATTTACCTCTAATCCTATTAAATTGATTGTTCCTGGACTTTCAGCGAGTAAGATTCCCGCGTTAGCTGTTGTTGTGGTAATCTGACTTCCTGTATTTGCTGAAATCCTAGCGCTTCCTTGAATATTCGTGGCGAGGATACCATTACTGCTGGGATTCGTAATCGTAATTATGCTATCACTGATATCGAAACTTCCCCTAACTGTGTCCAGAGAAATCCCTTGAGTAGCCGAATTGGTACTGGTGAGAGTGGTATTCGCGATCGCGCCATTATTAATATTACTCACTTCCACAACCGCACCCTCTGTACTTGAAACGGTTACACCGGATAAATTAATCTCACCTGTACTTTCAGTTAGGTAAATTCCGGCTTGATTCCCCTCTGTGGTAATCTGACTTCCTTGATTGGCTAAAATCGTAGCGCTTCCTTGGATATTCGTGGCGAGGATACCATTACTGGTAGGATTCGTAATCGTAATTATGCTATCACTGATATCGAAACTTCCCCTAACTGTGTCCAGAGAAATCCCTTGAGTAGCCGAATTGGTACTGGTGAGAGTGGTATTCGCGATCGCTACATCATTCACCGATGTGACAATTAAGCTAGGAACCCCATTTCCCGCGATCGTACTATTGGTAAATGAAATAGAACCTCCAGTATTTTCCAGTAAAACCCCAGCTTGACTAGAACTATTAATTATACTGTCTCGAACTTCCCCATTTGAAATATTCCTCGCCACAATTCCTGGATTAGTTACCCCAGTTATTGCAAATCCCGATAACACCGTATTATTTCCCAACATTACCGTATCCGTTACCAGAGGAAGAACACCAGCACCGGATAATGGAAGTTGTACGCTACCAAATTCCACCGTATCCAGTTGCTGAATAGGTCCTGTGGATAGAACTTGTACCTGATCAGGAATAGTAAATGCAGGAATACCCGGATTCGTCCCCTGTTGTACATAAACAATATCATTCCCCTGCGATCGCGTCGCCGCCAGCGCTGAATCTAGGGTATCAAAAGGCGTTTCAACCGTACCATTTCCCCCATTCGCGCCTAAATTAACATGCTGAAACACATAAGGTTCACCGGTTTGGGGATTCGTTGCGGTGGTAATAATTTCTTCGCTGGAAAAATCTGATTCCGTTTGACTATCAACCGTGATACTCGAATTACGCCCTACGCCATCCCCCAAACGGGATAAAATACCAGTATCTGCTTGGGAACGAGTTTTCCCGAAAATCGCCCCCACACTAACAATTACATTTGTCCCAAATATCTGATCATCTTGCACCGCCACACCAAAATTTAGAGTATCCGTGGGTTGAACTTCCAATCGCATTCGCCAACCCAGACTCGAATCACTTCCAGTTGCGTCATAATAATAAAGTCCACCATACCCTCGTAATCCTCCCCCTTGACCCCATTTCGCCAATCTTGCACCCACCTCCAGATCAAACCCTGTCATTGCTGCTTCAAATTGGCGCACTTGTCCCCGTTGTCGTTGTCCCTGAACTACTAAAAAATGATCCTCAAAGAAACGATCTGTCAGTTGAAATCCAGTATCAAATACAGTTTCATCCACTAAATCACGACTATCACCCAGAGGAAAATAACCATTGAGGCGCACATCCCAAACCTCTCCCAAGGTTTCTAACCCCACGCCTAACTGATGGAATGTATTATTTCCTGTATTCCGACTGTCAAAACCTAAATAACCGCCAAAAATCCGATTCAGGGACTGATGATAAAAGCGGTGTCCCAATAACAGATTACCACCGAGATTTGCACTATTATCTAACTGCAATTGTCCCTCTAAAAACGTCAGCGTACTACCGGGATTTTGTAGCAGTGGGAGAAAACTGTCCAAGCGGGTAAAACCATCGTATCCCGCACCGGAAGTACTGTAACCAATTCCCCAGCGAGGTTTAATTTCTGGCGTCGTTAAATCTGGAGTGGTAGACGGGGGAGAGTCTGGCGTCTGCGCTTGAAGAGAACTTCCCACGGAGGGGTGATATTCAGGAACAGCATCGGGTTTTGGGAGTAATGGAATCTGCTTTTGTGCTATAGCAGCAGGAATCCAGAGAGGGGTGAAACAGAAGCTAGTCCAGAGTAATCTAAGGAAGCCCTTCATACAAGCGATCGCCAATCAATTTTTTTACCTTAACCTACACTCAACAGAAGCACCCCCAATTCCTGACAATAGAATACTTTTCTCAACCAAACTTAATCTAGTTCTGATGTACCATAGAAAACGTCAAACCTGACTCAGGAATCGTTTTAACTGGATTCAACTCTCACGTTTCATCCCTGGCAAAATGTTCTAGCAGCAGGCGATGGATGAAAATGTAACCACCGCAAACTTTTTGTAGGAAAATTCCGCAGGAATTCAAGTCAGAACTTGTGCAAGTGGAGATCAGCGGATCTCGTAAAGTGAAACAACAATCGCGATCGCTCAATTTCCATCAAGGTCCTCCGATGAGTTCCCCCGATTCGCGTGGGAGCAATTCATTGGCGATTAACCGATTGTTTTGATAAATTTCCAATCGTATCGTGTCAGGATCTGAATATCGGAAAGTTACAAGATAGGTAACATCCCGATCGGGATTGGTGAATCGGTATTGGGGGCGGCTTGTCGTACCCGTAACCTCGAAACCTGTTAGGTTAATCGTAGTACCATCCTGCTGTTTTTCAACGTAGAGAATATAATAAGCGGGTTCCCATGCCCAAAAAGAAACCCGCCAATTTGAGTTAGAAAAGGTTCCCCGAATTGAAAAGTCCCCCACGGTTATCGGACAGTTATTTTCCTCGGCGTCAATTCCATGGCTGGTATCTAAATAAGCTTGACACGGTTGGTTCGGTTCGTTGGCTTCTGCGGAAAACGATAGAGTTCACAAATTGACAATGGATAATGAACAATGGATAATGACCTCTCCTTAAAAGAAGAGGATTGAATTTAAGGAAAATATTTTTTAATTTCTTCGTAAACGAAGAGGTATTAGACCCAATTAATCAATTATCAATTATCAATTATCAATTATTAATTATCCATTGATAAAAACAGCGGTAAAGCGCCGAGCATTGCCAAGGCGATTAATCTAAATTTCATGATATATTTTACTCGATTGTTTCTCATTGCTCCATGTTTTTTAAAGCAATGCTGGATTAATGGTTGTCGTCTAAACTCCAGGGAGAATCTCAACGCCCTAATTTATTCGCAATCCCATCACACCCCCCTGGAATCGTCCGGCGAGACTGTTCACCACACCAGGAACAGCAGTAGTGGCGTTGTTGTTCCCCTAACCGTTGCACCCCAGTAAAATTCGCTCCCTCAACCACAGCACCCGTATGCACGCCAGTGCGATAATCAGGCGGTTCAGTACGACTGCGGGGACTGGCGGTTTCTAGTGATCCATAGAACAGGCGCACTCCCTGGAGATCAGAACCGGATAAATTCGCTTTATAGAGAATCGTGCGAGACAAATTCGCTCCGGCTAGGTCACAATGGCTGAGATTGGCTTGAACCATATTGGCTTCACTTAATTCTGTCCAACGCAGATCCGTACCTGCCAAATCAGCCCCGGCTAACATAACATTTAGAGCAATAACCCGCACGCCATAAGCCCGCTCTTCTTGATACCCTCCATAACCATCTAGGATAGGACGTCCCAAGTGGCGATCGCGTTTTAAAGGTGTCAGTAATTTGGATTGAGACAAAAACCGCAAGACTTTCGCTTTGCCGCCAGCGTCTATACTATTGAGAATGGCGGCGGTTCGTCCCTCACAAAACGCCCGTTCTTGGGGCCAATCTTCTAGCAATCCTTCATCGTCTAAAGCGAGGTCACAAATACCCTGAAAGTAGGCATCAATGGTTTGCTGTTGGGTAATTGTATTTTGCTGAATGGTGAGATCTTTAGAAATAACATACTGTCGCCAAGCAATATATACGGCGAGAATAGCAATCATAATTTGCCCTAAAGCACCAATCCATTCCGCTAAAGAACCCACCGAATCAAACGCCTTGGTAAAGCCGGTTAGAGCCGCAATCCCAACCATTGCGGCGATCACACCACAAACAGCAGTCAGTTGCGATCGCTGCCCTTGAGAGAGAGACTTCTGGAACCATTGCTGTAAAGGTGACCAAATCACCGACACAGAGAGGAGTAACGTGACAATGACACCGGCGAGAATCACCCAGTTGTTATCCAAAACTAAGCCAACAATCAAAACCGCGATCGCGCTGAGGGTGACAATGGATGGATCAGCCAATGCCTTAGTGTTAGTATTTTGTCGATCAGGGATTTGAGTCTGAGACACAGCAGACACATCATCAGTATCCTGGGATGGGATTAACTCAGGATTACCGTTGGTTGACTCGATTGCTGGATTAGACGGAGACGGATCGGGCGGGTTAGTCATAGTTGGCGAAGTCGTCAGACAAATTAAAGTAAACGGTTGAGAGTAGGGAACCGGGAACAGAACGTTACGTTTTACCCACCCTACGCCTCTGGGCAAATTATGATAATTTAAAGATTTGATCAAAAATTATGTCTCTATGCCCACCCTACCCCTAGAGTAAACCGCCGTGAGCCTAGCTACAGCCCCCACATTAGTCAGTGAAGACCAAGCTTTATCCCTAGTGGATTCGGTGATTCAGCAATCCCAAGCCGAAGGGGTATTCGTCAGCGTTAGTTCCAGTGAATCTGCTCTCAGCCGCTTCTCGGAAAATCAAATTAGCCAGAATATCAGCCGCCATAATTTTACCCTCACCGTTACCAGTTACTTCGGTAAACGCAGCGCCTCGGCTTCCACCACAGAATTTTTACCCGATGCGATTAAAGATACGATCCATCGCTCAGAAGAATTAGCTCGAATTGCGCCAGAAGATCCAGAGTGGGTGCCCTTACTCGAACCCCAAGTCTATGAGTCGCGTGTTCCTGCTTTTGATGAAGCCACAGCCACCTTATCCCCCTTAGTACGGGGAGAAATGGTACAACAAATCTGTGCTAAAAGTGCGAAAGCGGGAGTGGAAGGCTCTGGAAGGCTGAGTACTCAAGCCTTTGCTCAAGCCGTGGGGAACTCCCTGGGATTACGCGCATGCGATCGCACAACAGAGGCAGAGTTGAGCTTTACGGCTCGAATTGAGGATGGATCGAGTTGGAGTCAGCGCACAGCGTTTGCGATCGATCACTTACCCCTGGATACCCTGATAGAACCCTTGATTGAGCGTGCTTTTGCCGCACGTAGTCCCCATGAAATTCCACCGGGTGTTTACCCTGTCATCTTTGACAATGCGGCTTTTGCGGATTTACTCCCCTGGGTAATCTTCAATTTAGATGCGCGATCCGCCGATGAAGGGCGATCATTTATGTCTCGCACCGATGACAGGGGTCAACCTGGGGGTAACCGCATTGGTGAACCCCTATTTAATCCCTTGGTACAAGTGCAACGCCATCCCGCTCATCCATTGTTGCAGAAAGGAACCTTTTTTGGTGATGGGTTGAGCAATCACTACCTGGAGATTATTCAGGATGGAGTGCCTCAAACGTTATCCTATAGTCGCTATTGGGCGCAACAGCAGGGGAAAGAACCTACAGGATCATTGTTTCCCATCGTTATGTCTGGATCTGAGCAAAGCCTGAGCGATTTGATTGCTCAAACTGAACGGGGAATTCTAGTTAATCGCGCTTGGTATGTGCGCTATGTTAATCCGCGTACCTTAGAGGTTACAGGCATGACCCGTGATGGTACATTCTGGATTGAAGAGGGGAAAATTGCTTATCCGATTAAAAATCTGCGATTTAACCAAAGTCTGCCGGACATGTTAAGGGATGTTGATGCTCTGAGTACAGTACAGCGTTTTGGTGGTCGGTTGACGCCAGGGGTACGGGTTAAGGCGTTTAATTTTAGTAGTGTGACGGACAGTGTTTAAACAGTAGGGTAGGCAATGCCCATCCTACTGTTCTGGTGACATCCTCCCACACCAGAATTTTTGATTTGGTGTGGGCTTCCAAGCTTCACAACTTGGATTTCCTGGTTTTTCCCTGGCGGGATTTCAACACTTACCTAAACTCATACGAGTACATTTGAATACTCTAAGGCTTCTGGCTGAAAAAAGAATCCCTCGTCTCTGGCGAGAGAATGTCAATGCCGTATCAAGAATTACTAAGTTGAGATTAAATATCCATTAAGCTAATCTCACGTTAATATATCTCCGCTACGCCATCATGCGTCTAGAGCAGTTACAAGCTTTTTTAGCCGTTGCTGAGACAGGCAGCTTTCAACAAGCCGCTCGTGAATGCGGCGTTACCCAATCGACGATCAGCCGCCAAATTCAATCGTTGGAAGCAGAACTCGGGCTGCCCTTGCTCCATCGAACTGCTCGGGCGACATTAACCCTAGGAGGCGATCGCTTTTTGCTTCGCGCCCGTAAAATCTGCAATGAATGGAAAACCGCCACCCAAGAATTAACTGACTTGTTAGACGGAAAACAACCCGAACTCTGTGTCGCCGCGATTCACTCCGTCTGCGCCCATTACTTACCGCCCGTGTTACAACGTTTTTGTCAGGATTATCCCAACGTGCAACTTCGGGTGACGGCATTAGGGAGCGATCGCGCCCTGAAAGTTCTCAAAGATGGCTTAGTCGATTTAGCGATTGTGATGAATAACCGCTATTTAACCACCAGCGCCGAAATGGTGACGGAGCAATTATATGATGAACCTATCGAAGTCTTAATGGCAGCCGATCATCCGTTAACCAAATATGCCCTAGTACCTTGGGATGCTCTGACTTGCTATCCCCATGTGGTATTTAAAGATGGCTATGGGATGCAGCGATTGGTACAAGATCTGTTTTCCCGGCAAGGCGGCACCCTCAACGCTAGCTTAGAATTAAATTCCCTGGATGCTTTTCGGGGAGTTGTGCGTCAGGGCAGATTAATTTCACTGCTCCCCCGATCTGCCCTGGTAGAAGCCCAAGGCGATCCCACCCTAGCGGTGCGCCCGATTGCGGCTACTCCTGCTGAAAATGGATCACCCCCGAAACAAACGTTGAGCCGACAAGTGGTGTTAGTAACGACACAAGATCGACTGCAAATCCCCCCGATTCGCTCCTTTTATAACCTGGTACTTGATCTCATGCCTGCCTATCATGCAACGGTTCAAGGGATTGTGAGTGATAGGCAGGTGATTGCTCATTCAATATAATATGATTTCGCCATTAGCTTCAGGGTTTTGACGCTCCCCAAAGGAATCGCTCTAGGGGAACTAACCCCATTAATTCTCGCCCTAAACGTTGGTACAGGGGAATCCGTTCTGAGTAGATTTTGGCATAACCTGTCGCCCCAGGATAGAGTTTGCCATCGCGGTTATCGACGACAATTTCGACTTGGGCGATGGGTTGGGGTTGGGAGGGTTCATGCTGAATTTGGGGCAGAATTCGTTGTGCGATCGCCTGAAAAACTGTAGGATAGCATCGACGTGCGCCCTGATCTAAGGGTGAACTTAGGAGCTAGAAACCACCATCAATATATACAAGCCCTGTAGACTGTTGAGTTTACAGGGCTTACCTTTTGATTTGGTGGCGGGAG
This sequence comes from Coleofasciculus sp. G2-EDA-02, assembly GCF_040226375.1. Classification (NCBI taxonomy): domain Bacteria; kingdom Bacillati; phylum Cyanobacteriota; class Cyanophyceae; order Coleofasciculales; family Coleofasciculaceae; genus Coleofasciculus; species Coleofasciculus sp. G2-EDA-02. Next base: position 20,804 of record NZ_JAVKEW010000141.1, read on the forward strand.
GCGGATTTGAACCACCGACCTTCGGGTTATGAGCCCGACGAGCTACCAGACTGCTCTATCCCGCGTCGCTTTACCTAGCATAACACCTATTTCCTAAATGTGGCAACTCCGAGCAAAAAAGCGGAGGTGCAAAAGAGCAAACCAAGGACAAATGACAAATAACCAATGACCAATGACCCATTTCAAAGACTCATCGAGAGTTCACCAATCACCTCTAGACGCTTAAACTGACCGAAATGCATAAAAGTTTCTGCCAAACTTTCCGCTACGGAGGGGCTAATCCAACCCATTTGCTTCAACAGTTGAATCGCTACCGCATATTTGGCGCGTTTGGCTCCATCAATGACTTTAATCGCCATACCCAGTCCTTCACCCACACGACCTATACATTGAACTCCTTCTGATCCGGCTTTACTCACCACTTCCCCTTGAGTCAATCGCATTAATTCTGTATCAAATGCCCCTTCTCCTGCCACTAAGTTAGGATGATGGGTCATCGCCCGAACAATGCGCTCCATCGCCAAATTGTCACCGGAAGCGAGTTGAGCATAGAGGGTAGCGATTTGACCGAGTTGCAAAAAATAAGTCGGTGCCCCACAGTCATCGTGTGCCAAAATCAACTCTTCCGGTGGCATCCGCATCAATTCCGCAACTTTGCTCAAAACGAGTCGTTGAACTGGGTGATTGTATTGTAAATAACTATCAACAGACCAATTGCGTTGGCGACAGACGGCAAGCAGACCGGCATGTTTACCAGAGCAGTTGTATTCTAAGGCACTTTGCTTACCTGGTGGAATCGGACATTGCAACGCTGACGGGTCAACATCGCAGCGCCAAAGAATCTTAAAAACTTGACGTATCTGTTCCAAATTACCTTGGTGGGAACTACAGATAATTGCCAAGTCTCGGTCGTTGAGATTATATCGTTCCAGGGTTCCCGTTGTGGTAACTGCCAGAGCCTGAAACGGTTTGAGTGCCGAACGAATAAAGGTTGATGTTTCTGAATTGCCCGCTACAGATAGCACACGCCCGCGCTCATCACAGAGAACCGCTTGAGCGTGGTGGGTGGATTCGGCTATGCCTTCCCGTAGTAAACGGACTTCGATCGCTGGTGCTTGATTACGTTTTACCCTTGTCATGCTTAGAGACTATATCATGGGCGGAAAATAGAATAATCATAAATATCAAGAAAGATTCCATAGCAAGCTGCCACTGACGACAAGGATAGCGATAATACCCAATGTTCGTTGCAGGCGTTGCAAAATGGGCTGAACTTGATAGGAGACGATCAGGCGATCGCGACTTAAGATTTCTGGCGGCTTCGTCCAGGTTTGACCATCATACCAGCCAGACTCTTCATAACCGATGGTTTCTTCAGATAAGCGATCGCGCACGTAAGACCAACCTAAGTACAGTCGCAGTAACACCAATATCACAAACAAGCCAGCACCTGCGCCACCTGCCAAAATAAACTGTACCAGATGCTGGTGCGGCGCAAAGCTAGCAGCAGCAACTGGACCTGCGATCAACCAGCTCCAGCCCCAAACCCAAGCCAGCTTGAGTGCATAATCCCCCAGTTCTAGCTTCGCCCAACGGAAAAACCAAGAATCTTTTAACTGTTGATACTCATGAATCGGTTGTTGTTCTGTCGGTACTGGACAGAAAGAAACGGACGATTCCCTCATAGTTTTTGTTCAGGTTACGATTGTTGCGAGTTAAATTCAACATGTTCAGCGTGACCCCAAAATGCTTCTAGATTATAGAACTCCCGTTCCTGAGGCAGCATAATGTGAACGATCACCTCACCGTAATCCTGAAGCAGCCAGCTGCCATCGGCTTGTCCTTCGGTTCGTAGAGGACGCCGTTGCCAAGTCGTTTCCACTTGATCTTCAATCCACTGAGAAATTGCCCTCACCTGGACTCGCGAAAAGCCAGTTACAATCACAAAATAATCAGCAATATAGGAAATATCTGCCACGCGGAGGATGACAATGTTATCGCCTTTGCGATCGTCTGCCGCTTGAGCAATGGTTAATGCCAGATCCGGGTTAGTTTTTTGGTCTTGATTTTCATTGACAAATAAAGTAGATGATCGTTGAAAATTGTCTTTTGTCATTTGTCCTTTGTCATTTGTTAGAATTTGAGGATTTTTTATAAAACGTAACATTATCCGGTTTATTGCCATCGACCTACTGAGTCAATTGTGGTTTTTGGCTAAAGCGTTGCACCGCCCAGTTCCGAGTTAAGATCATGCGGGGATGAATCAGGCGACTGGTATTGAGCAGGTGTTTAACACAGTAGTCAGATGTTAGCCAAACAGCTTTGTGCAGATCGACTCGAGCAATTTTTCGCAAATTCTCCAACTCCGGTGTATGACCACGACCGGGTTCGAGACTATCGGCTAAAAACACAACGCAGCTAATGTCACTCATCCTTGGGTTTCCTAAAGTGTGCAGCGCGATCGCTTCGAGTACAGCGTCTTCTTGTACACCGAAGTGCTCTTTAGCCACGATAGCACTGACATCAGCATGTAACAGATGAGGAGTCGCGGCACAGATAGGATCTATATCGATACCTCCCTCCCTCGCCATTAGCAAGAGTCGCTCTGGCTTGAAGTATTTAGCCAGGTCATGCATCAATCCGGCTTGAGCGGCTTGCTCCACATTTAAATGATAATGCCGAGCTAATTCCACAGACATCTGCTCAACCCTCAGAATATGCTGCATCCGGGTTGTGGGAACATTATCCTCTAGCCAGGTTAAAACCTGATCCCGCATTTGCTCACAAAACTCCTTAAGGTTAAGATTGACTCTATCCATAGGCATTGACCCTATTTTATAATGTAGGAATGTCAACTTAAGGCTTCTGAAGGGAAGCAAATAGTTGTTCATAGCGCTCAAGCGCTCGGTCAAAGGCATAAGTTTCTTCGGCATACTTTCTGCCTTTGTCACCCAAAGCTTTGACTTTTTCCGGATGGAGATACAGATCCAAAATTTGGGCGGCTAAAGTTTTGGGATTTTCGGGTTCGACGATAATGCCACCGCCACTCCTGTGGATGGCACTGGCGGCTGTTCCCCCGGCTGGAACCGAAGCTAAGATGGCGCGACCGCTTGCCATCAATACAGGAATTTTTGAAGGCATATTAAAGTCAATAACGTTTTGCTTTTGCAGTACCAAACCCACATCGGCTGCGGCTAGCATTTCCGGGAGTTGTTCGCGAGGTTGAAACGGTAGCAATAGTACATTGGTTGCTTTACAGGTTTGTTTGTAAAGCTGTAGTTGTTGCAAGGCTTTGGCTTGTGCTTTCCCCTGCGATCGCGCTTTCTCCTGGATCTCAACTTGCCATTCTACCAGCGCCCTCGCTTCTTCTTGCTGCAATCTCTCTAGAGCTTTCTCTTCTCCCACAATTACAATGGCAATATCGGGAATATGACGCAGGCGAACAGAAGCCTGAATAACAGTTTCTATGCCTTGACTGAGCGCTATATTGCCGGAATACATGACCACAAACTTCCCATTGAGTCCATGCTCTTGACGAAATGCATTCGGTTCTTTAGGTAAAGGTTTGATGAAATCAACATTCACCCAATTCGGAATCAGCTCAATTTTGCTTTCATTGACTCCCTTATGTCGCAAATTTTTAATAAACCCATCAGCAATAACACTGATTTTTGTCGCTGTCCGGTAGGCAAATTTTTCCAAAATAGAAAAGATGCGAATCAACTTGGGATTGGTAAGAATTTCCAAGTGTACAGCAGCATCTGGTAAAATATCCTGAAGATTGAGAACCACTGGAACACGGTGTAGCCATCCTAAAAGTGCTGCTGGTACAGCAACCGGTAGGGGTGGTGCCGTCAGGAAAATTATATCGGGTCGCCGTCCCTTTAGAGCATGGACAAAACTCGTCGCCACAAAGCTAACTTCCAATAACAATCGGTCAATTAAACTGGGTTCGGGGCGAATCCAGACATAACTGCGTTGAATAGCTACGCCTTTGATCACCTCTGTGCAGTATAATTTTCCTCGGTATTCTTCATAGACTTCTTTTTGAGGATACCAAGGCATACCTGTAACTACCCGAACCTGATGTCCTCGTTTCACTAACCCCTCAGCAAGTTCGGTCATCAGTGGGGCAATGCCAATAGGTTCAGGAAAATAGTTGTAGGAATAAATCAGAATTCTCATAAATTTTAGGAAAGCAAGTGGGAAAGAACCCAGTTGGGACTAATTTTTTCGCCAAACTAGCCGAGTGCCTATCAGTGGGAATATTCAACCTGGTGTTCAGGGCAGGTTCCACGGCTTAACAGCATCAGAAACACCATCATTGTAGAATCTACCTATTGTAGTTGCCTTTATCAGAATGCAGCATGGTACAAATAAGTGCAATCAGCCTGTAGACTGGAGAAATTCACAGATTTCACAGATTCATGGAGGCGGATCACGGGGGTGCATCTCAACTTTGTCGGTTGGGTTGAGGTACCTAGGCGTGACGCGCAGCGATAGCGACGTAAGGAGCGTCAGCCTTCTCAAAGAGTAACCCAACTTTTGGGTTAGGTTGAACATTTTGTGCTTTCACGCTCCATAGTCCCGATCACGGCTGTTGGCTCACCGGTACGAGTCTTTTTCCCATATACAAACAATTGCGCTGGTCAGATAGGCGTTGGTAAGATAGTTCATCCGTGAATCGCTCCATCAAAATTAATCCTCTGCCTGTTTCCTCTAAAAGGTTACAGCCTTTGTGGTGTAAAGCCTCCAGCTTAGAGATCAAATCAAACGGTTCTCCGTGATCCCAAATCCGCATCTCCAAGCGGTCAGTAAATATCTTCAGTTCCAGCTCAATCGGGGTGGTTCGGGGTAAGTGGCGATGAGCGTGGTGAACCGCGTTGGCAAAGGCTTCGTCTAGTACCACTTGACAATCCACACAAAATTGGTGAGGAAATTGGCGGGAAGCTAACCGATCAAACCAGGTGAGAATTTCAGCAACAGCATTGATGTCTGTGGCTACCTTGAGATGCGATTGTTTAAGGGGTTTGTCCTTGTGCATCAATCGATTGCCCCTCTAAGCCGCGCCACTATTTTTAGAAAACACAACTAAAATTGTTTTGATAATTAATTTGACATCATACATCAAGCTCCAGTTATGCTGGTAGCGTAAATCTAAGTCAATGATGTCCTTAAAATCGTGGATTTGATTTCGCCCATTGACCTGCCACTCCCCCGTCATACCAGGTTTGACATCTAAACGCTGCCATTCTGGTACATCATAGTAGTCTACTTCATCCGGTGTAGGGGGTCGAGTCCCGACCAAACTCATTTCCCCTTTCAAGACATTGACAAATTGAGGCAGTTCGTCAAGACTAGTTTTCCGTAAAAACCGACCCACTCGTGTCACTCTCGGATCAGGGGCATTTTCATCCAAAGGTTTAACTCTAATCTTGCCCTTACTGATATCTTGACTACCGATATACATAGAGCGGAACTTCCAGATCCGAAATTCTTTGCCCATCCACCCCTTACGGGTCTGACTGAATAGGATGGGACCTGGCGTATCAAGTTTGATGGCAATAGCAATGGGAATAAAGGCTAGCGCGGTAATTCCTAAACCAACGATTGCTCCGACAATATCGAGTCCGCGTTTGATCCAAGAGTGGGTTGAAGGGTGAGTGGGTGGTAATGCTGTTAACTTAGTTGGTTCAGGCAGCAGCTCCACTGTTAGAATTTGATCGAGTCCTACCATTTTCAAAATGGCTATAACCGGAGTGCCAACATTGGTAAGTACCAGTTCCACATCCTTACTGGTCGCATTTTTGTAATTGTTCACCAACGCCCCAATCCCACAGCTATCGATAAAGGTTGTTTGACGAAAGTCTAAAATAATTTTTTGCGGGAGGGGGTGGTTGTGCAAAATGCGCTGGCAGGTTTCTTTGAAAGCCACAGCTTCAAGCACACTCAGGCGAGCCGGAAGTTGCATAACGGGAGTTTCATGCAATAGTATTACTTTAAAATCCGCTTCGGACATAGAGTCACTCATAACGACCTGTATTGTTGGTATTCACCTGTGTTTCTGACCAATATTGTGTCGTACAATTGCCAACTTAACCAAAAACTCACTTGAACTTACCGATTAATGTTAAAAAATGTCAGCTAAGACTGGACTCACCGCACGGCTCATTGAACTGTTCTCTGCCATTCAAGGTGAAGGACTAAATGTTGGTACCCGCCAATTATTCATCCGTTTGGCAATGTGTGATTTGCGCTGCCATTTTTGCGATAGTCAGAATACCTGGACAGCTCCCGGTTTGTCTTACGTGGAGCAAACCCCTGGATATCGGGATTTTGAAGCTCATCCTAACCCTGTAACCGGCGATCAGTTACTGGCATGGGTTGAGCGGCAAAATTATCCAGGACTCCATGAAAGCATTAGCTTAACAGGTGGCGAACCCTTGTTGCAGGCTCCCTTTTTAAGAGAGTTCTTGCCAGTGGTGCGACACCGAACTGGGTTACCCATATACTTGGAAACCGGTGGACATCGTCCGGAGCAACTAGCCCAGATCTTACCCTATTTAGATTGTATCGGCATGGATATGAAGCTGCCGAGTGTAAGTGGGGAAGAGTGTTGGCAAGCCCATCGTCAGTTTCTACAGCTTTGTGGTGATGCAGATGTCGAAGTTTTTGTGAAGCTGATTATTGCTCAAGCCACGAACGCAGCCGAACTGGAGTTAGCCGCCGAATTGGTTGCAGCCTGTAACCCCAGTATCCCTGTGTTTCTACAACCGGTAACGCCCCTAGCTACACCCCATCATGGATCAATGATTCCGCCAATGCCTACTCAGGTTTTAGAATGGCAAGCGTTGATGAAGCGCCATATCGGGATCGTGCGCGTTGTCCCCCAAACCCATAAGATGATCGGTCAGCTTTAGAGTTTGGGTTCTCCTTTGCTTTTCGCTTCGGCTTTGGCTTTAGCAGCACTTTTTTTCAGGGCGGCTAGGCGAGTTTCGTAGCGGCGACGTTGACGACGACTGGGTGTAACTTCAACTAATGTTTTTAAGGCACTGCCTAGACTCTTGTAGGCGTTGGGAAGAGTGTAACCAAAGCGAGTAGCTAGGGCGATCGCTTTTTCGTCTGCCTCAATTTCTGCCTTGAGGGTTTTCTCGCCGTTGTTTTTCTGATAGAGTCTCCACCCAGAAACACCACAGAGGGCTAGTGCCAACAGGAGCAGCAATCCATCTTGTACCCAAAGTTCCCCAACAGCCCCTCCCAAACCAATGGCTAGGGCTGCCATTTCCCAACCTTCTTTGGGGATGGTATCATTCTGAATTCGGGCAACTTCGTGCCAAAATAGGAGATTGCGCTGGTCAAGGGCAAACTGTTCCCATTTCACTAAATCAATTTGAACCTCTACTTCATCGCTACCGATTTCTTCGGTGCGTAACAAAGGAGGATTCACCTCCGTCGTTCCTTCCACCATGACCCAGCTTTGCAATTCTGGGGGGAGTAAGGTTTTCAGACGCCGAAGTTCACTCATCTCGGCTTTGGCAGAAGAGGTTGCATAGGATGTCATAGATCTGCCTCCAGGAAACTTAAACCAATAAATAAGGGTATCATTTGGCAGTATAGCGAGATTAGCGCTCTGCCTTGTTTACACCTAGGTGTCAGGATTCAACTCAATAGGGCAAGGGATAGGGGAGTAGGGGGAGCCGGTAGAGACGTAAGGCGTGGAACTATGGCGAGAAAAAATTAAATTAAAACTCACTGCGAGCAGTCTTGGGACTTAAGTTAACTGGAGATTACCGATAAAAAATAATGCGTCACCGTAGAGCCAGGTATGAGAAGACCCGGAGTTCACGCCTATCCCAAGCATCTCGTATTGCTGCTACCTTCCGGTTCTGACAAGGTTTGAGCGTTGGGATTGCATGAATCCGAGTCAGTTACTAGCATAACATCTTTAAACCCCATTGATCAGTTGACGGAGATATTTTTTCATTCAGCAATAATCCGCCATTCGTGAAGCTGGTATCTAACACAGTGATTTGCCACTAACGGATCTTGCTCAACGATCGCCTGTGCCTCTTTTGTTGAACTCGCCTCAAACAGGAGCATTCCGCCCCCTCGCTCAGCCCAGTAACCTGTTTTGGCTTTGTGTCCTTTGTCAATCAAGTCTTGAACATAGGCTTTATGCGCCGGAATATGTTGGTCAAACGTCGGTTTATCGACGATGCCTTCTTCTATCTTGACGAACCAGGGCATTTGTTTTTTCCGATCAAAACCGCAGATAGTACATTATCTCAGATATCAGTTCCGGGGGAAGGGCAAGGCGTCGCTGCAAGTCGGCTAAATTCCGATAGTTGCCCATCTCTTGCCGATTTTGCACGATCGCTGTTGCTAAAAACAAATCAACTCCGGGAATTCGGCTAAGTTGTTCCACGGATGCTGTATTAGCATGAATCGGCACAGGTGTTGCTGGACTTTCGGCATCATAGTAACAAAAGCTGAGAATCGGTTGTAACGGCTGCAACCGCCCGACAGGGATACTTAACGCCGCCGCAATATCCTCCAAACAGCAAAACTGTACACCACTCCTTGCCAATTCAACCAGCGATCGCGCTTGATGGATGGATATCCCCGGTAATCTCAGCCAATCATCTACTGTAGCTTGATTGACATCAATTTTAATTCCCAATGCCGCCGCCACCTCAATGTCTTGCGCCGATTGCAGCCGATAGTAAGGATCGCTCTGAATCCGCCCTTGGATTGAGCGCCAGGTTGGGTTTAATCGTTGCGTCGATAAAAGCCAGTCAAACAGTGCCATCTTCTTTTTAAGCGATACGATCCAGTAATTGGCGACGCTTTTGCTCAAACTCATATTCTGACATCAACCCCTCCTGACGCAACTTGTCGAGTTGTCGCAGCGCATCCGCGATCGCACCCACTTGCGCCGGATCAACCTCTGGGGTTTTACTTGGCGCTGATACCCCGGTTGAGATCAACTCCCCATTAAAGTTTTGGTCGAATTGCTCCGAGTTTTGCAACAAATACCACACTCCTTCAATGGCACTCGCAACTCTGGGGATTGGTGTCCAAGATAGCAACAAATAAAAAATTCCCCACCAAGGTTGCCCCAGATAAAATTTATGGAGTCCCGCAATAGGTATCACTACCCCACTAAACGCTAGTAAGGAAGCGACTTTTCGACTTTTCGGCTTGCTTAACATAATGGTTTTAACAACAGACGAAAGGACACCGTTACTAATCCAGCAAGAGGATGACCCTATTTCTATGATATTGAGATGCTCTCCCAAGGGCGGGTGCGAGTCAAGTGATCGGTTTGTAGTAAAATGTTATCTGTAAAACCCGCCCCTACACCCCGGCTCCCCCTGCTCACCTAAATACGGATAACCGAAGTTTCCTTTAAGTGCAACACTGCACTAGAATATGACTGGAAACGGCAGTACAACCCACTCGGTTGATCGGGTAAGAGCTATGGGGTTTTTTGATTCAGAGATAGTCCAACAAGAAGCTAAACAACTGTTTGAAGATTATCAATCCCTTGTCCAATTGGGAGGCAGCTACGGCAAATTTGACCGAGAAGGGAAGAAAATTTTCATTGATCAGATGGAAGCGATGATGGAGCGCTATAGAATTTTCATGAAGCGCTTCGAGTTATCTGAGGATTTTATGGCTCAGATGACAGTTGAGCAACTTAATACCCAACTCGGTCAGTTCGGCATCACGCCTCAGCAAATGTTTGATCAAATGCAAATGACCTTAGAGCGCATGAAATCAGAACTGGAAAAACAATCTTAGGAATCGTAAAGCTGAATTCTTGCTTGAATGGAATGTTGGGCAGTTTAATCGCTGCTAAAATCGCGGTACTTTGGGAAATGAAGATACCCACTCGTTCAGATTCATGACATGGACAAGGGGAATAACCAAAAGTTTGTCAATATTCCTCAATACAACCTTTTTGCTGTGCAAGCATAGTTTGGCAAAAATGCTGCAACAGGATTATGGGCGAATTGTCACAGTGGGATCGCGGGGTGCTGTGTAACCTGTGGGACAATTAGCATCCCACTGTGCTGCCAAAGCTGGAGCTGTCGCCCTGACTCAAGCGATCGCGGATGAAACCAAAGGTACGAATATCACCGCCAATATTGTACTTCCTAGTGCAAGAAGGCAGAAATAACTGAACAGTTAACAGCTCCCCCTGCTCCCCCTGCTCCCCCTGCTCCCCCTGCTTTAACAGCATAGACAAAGCTGCTCAAGGACTTCCGCCGCGCTGCACTAGGGTGATTGACAAGGCGACTAATCGTCAAGGGATAGGGAAATAGAACGCCAATCAGTGGGTGAAACCCTAATCTCTAGCTCAGGTGATCTGTTTCTTAGCTTCAGTTGCAGCGCACGATGTTCGCGGTGCAGCAGTTCCTGTGTATGCCAGTATTTAATAGACGAAAGAAAACACTTAACAGGGAATAATGGACATCAAATAAGTCATTGGTAAACTAGTCTGTGATAAGAAACACAAATAACTAATGACTCAAGAAATATTTTATATCGCTCAAATATTGGTAGTCATATATACTAGATTCTTTATCGATTGGAGTTAAGAAAATACGATGACTTCCCTGATCTCTAAAAAAATATGTATGCTGGGCGATTTTAGTGTGGGTAAAACCAGCTTGATTCGTCGCTTTGTGGAACGGCAGTTTAGCGATAAGTATCTGTCAACCGTTGGTGTAAAGATTTCCCGAAAAACCGTTGACGTGCAAGCCGCGATGCCCAAAAACGCGCTCCAGGTACAAATGCTAATTTGGGATTTGGAGGGAAATACTAAATTTAAAACGGTAACGCCGATGTACCTGCAAGGAGCAAGCAGTGCGGTAATTGTGGCTGATGTCAGTCGCCAAGTTACAATAGATCATGTTTCTGATCACTTACAGGCATTTTTATCTGTAAATCCCAAAGGATTTGGCATCGTCGCCTTAAATAAAGCGGATCTTCTTACTGAAGAACAACAGCAAGACTTCATGGAAAAGTGCCACTTGAATTATCCGAATAGAATAGTTGCTGTCTATCCCACATCGGCTAAAACGGGGGTAAATGTTGATGATATTTTTTTAAAGCTGGCTCAGCGAATGGTTGGATGAGGTGGATGCAATCGGGTGTATTACAAAATGGCTGGCTGTGTAACAACAAAATACATTAAATGAGGTAAGTTGATATTTACTTCTTGCCAAATAAATATAAGAATAAATAAGTCATTTATAGTAGGGGAAGTCGGTACATCCTGATTACTTGACAATGATTTTTATTATTAAATTATATACTTTACAAAAAGTTATACTTGATATCAGTGATTGTTTAAGGCTAAAATAAATCTTAATATATTAGTCCAACGAGGCAGTATAAAGTTAAATGCATCCTCTTTTTCAAAAATTATTACTTTCTCGGCATATAGAATACTTAGCCGTGGATGAATCATTCAATATAGTAGAACTATCCGATAAAATCGCTCAGTTTGCTGATAGTCCTCAGGATGTGAGTCGAGGTAAGGATGTCCGTCTGAGCTTTCCTGAAATTGTTGGGATGGAAGAGATTTTAATCAATATCCTTCAGGGGCAACAGTTAAACTTTGATTTAAAAGGAATTGGACGGTTTACTGGACGAGGCAATCTTCTCTATTTTGATATGTATATTATCAATGATAGTGAAAACTGTAATGCAGGAAATAAGTTGATTATTTTATGTGAAAATACCACCGACAGAATGACTTTAGAACAAACATTAGTTCAACGATCGAATGAAACAAGCTTACTATTAGATGCTTGGGCAGCATCAAGTCAATACCTTGATAAAATTGTTCAATATATGGGAGATGCTCTATTCGTCACCAATGAATCAACGATCATAAAAATTGTGAATAAAGCCGCTAATTGCTTGTTTGGTTATAGCGATTTGGAATTAATTGGTAAACCCTTATCCCTAATTATTGACGAGCTGCAGTTGAAGAATTTAGTTTTATACAAAAATGGCTCTTGTCCAAGTAGCACGATCCCTAGTGAGGTTGTTTGTCAGACTAAGACAGGAGAAAAGATTCTGGTGGCGTTTTCCTGTTCTAGAATTGAGAGCGAACTAGAAGAGGAACAAGATATTATTTATATTGGGCGCGATATCAGTTGATAAGGTCATAAGCATGTCCTCGAAGCTGGTGAAGGGTCAATTGTAGGGGCGGGTTTTACTGAGAAGGTTTGTCAAAATGTAACACATTTCCTGTTCTCCAATCACCTCTTCCCCAATCCAAAGTGCATAAGTGTCACCGGATGAGAGATATCTCTGCTTCACAGAGGTTAAACTGGCGGACATTAGATCCCATCAGCACAAACTATGGAAGCAGGAACATTTCTCCCATCCCCGACACTCTTAGCCCAAGACCTAGCTATTTCCACCCATGGACTGACTAAGCAATTTGACCGACATATCGCCGTAAACGATATCGATTTACAAGTCGCGGCGGGTGAAGTCTATGGATTGATAGGTCCCAATGGCGCTGGAAAAACTACGCTAATCCGTATGTTAGCCGCCGCAGAGGAACCGACGACGGGTGAAATTTATATTAATGGCGATCGCTTGCTGCGGGATCAAAGTAACCCCAAACTCAAGCAGCGTATTGGTTATCTCCCCGATGATTTCCCTGTCTACGAGGATTTAACGGTTTGGGACTATCTTGACTATTTTTCCCGACTCTATCGCCTGCGAGAACCCCGGCGTACCCAACGCCTGCGGGAGGTGTTGGAACTGGTACAGCTTACCAGTAAGCGCAAAAGCTTAATTGCTACCCTATCGCGGGGGATGAAACAGCGCCTAAGTTTGGCGAGAACAATTATTCACGAACCGATTCTACTGTTACTTGATGAACCCGTTTCCGGATTAGATCCCATCGCCCGGATGCAGTTTCGGGAAATTATCAAAACCTTGCAAGAAGCGGGGATGACGATTCTGATTTCATCCCACGTCTTGAGTGACTTAGCCGAACTCTGTACCTCGGTAGGGATTATGGAACTCGGCTATCTTGTGGAAAGTGCGCCTTTAGCTGAACTTTATCGCCGCTTTAGCCGTCAAAAGATTATTCTCTCCAGTTTAGGAGATATGGACGTATTGGCGGCTGAACTGAAAAATTATCCCTTAGTTCAAGAGATCGAACGGATTCCGGGAAAAAACCAGGTACAGGTTGATTTTTCCGGGAATCCAGAAGAGAGTGCGATGTTGTTGCGATCGCTAGTTGAAGCGGGAATTCCTCTAACTGAATTCCACTGTACACAAGAGGACTTAGAAACTATATTCTTAAAGCTAGGACATCAGCAAGTATCTTAAAACGTTTTCAAGACTGTAGGGGCGGGTTTTACTATTATCGTTTTTGACATCACCCAGATGTAACTAAACCCGCCCCGACCAAGGTTTTTTCACGAATAACAAATGACTAAGGACAAATAACAAATTTAGGAGACTGTTCTCATGCTACTCAAAGGAATAGACAGACTAGGTGACTGGAACCCGCAACTCTTGCGGGAACTGAAAGGAAGGCTGAAGGGGCGGAATGTCGCGATCGCGGTTGGTGCATCGGTACTTGGCTATCTAGGGATGTTCCTCTATGGATTGAATCAATTCACTCGCTTGAGTGCTCCTGATAATTACCCCTACTTTGGCAGGGATGAAATATTCTGTAAACTACGAGATAGTTACCTCGCAGATCAGAACAAACTGCCTCAAGTACAGAAACAATATCGTCTACTTCAAGACCAATTCTTTCGCTATAGCAGTGCAGAATCCTTTGATTTGGAAAAAATTAATCAACTCAAAGGCAGTATAGCGGACGTTCAGGCAAAAATCGCCCATATACAGAGAAGTTACCAATGTCCAAAAGATGCCTTCGATATTCCCTTGTGGTGGCACTATCAATATGGACAAATGTTTGGATACTTGAGTGTAATTGTCATATTCATTCTGCTCATTGTGGGGACTTATATGCTAATCGCTGACTTAGCTGGAGAAGAACGTCGCGGCACCCTTAACTTTATTCGAGTCAGTCCCCAGTCTGCCCAGAGTATTTTATTAGGAAAACTCTTAGGCGTTCCTATCTTACTCTATCTCGCCGCCATTCTGATAATTCCCTTGCATCTGGGGTTAGGCGTATCTGCCCAAATTCCCCTGGGAGAGATTTTCAGCTTCTATGCTGTTTTGGTAGCAGGTTGTGCCTGCTTCTACAGTGCAGCACTGCTGTTTGGGTTAATGAGTTCTTGGTTAAACGGCTTTCAATCATGGTTGGGAGGTGGCACAGTTTTTACGTTCTTACTGATAGCACAAAACAATTGGAACTCTAACAGTCCAGTTGACTGGATTAATCTGTTTTCTCCGGCTGTAGTTTTGCCCTATCTTTATAATCATAATCAAACCGAACTTCATTATCGATCCTTTCTCTTTTCAGAAAACCCAATACAAACATTGCAATGGTTCCATAGTCCTGTGGGTTTAGCCGGATTTAGTCTCGTCGGGTTTGCCCTGGTGAATTACGCTTTATGGACTGGTTGGATTTGGCAAGCTCTGAAGCGACGCTTTCAAAATCCCAACGCGACTATCCTGAGTAAACGACAAAGTTATTGGCTAGTTGCTTGTGTTCAAGTATTGCTGTTAGGATTTGCCGTACAAGACAAGCCGTCTGCCTATATGTTTAATTCAATGGCGGGCAATCTGGTTGTTATTGCCTGCTTCAATGCCTTGCTATTTCTGGGTTTAATTACAGCACTTTCCTCTCATCGCCAAGTGTTACAGGATTGGGCGCGTTATCGTCAGCAACAAGGGACAAATCGCAAACAGTGGGGAATTATTCAAGATTTAATTCGGGGAGAAAAGAGTCCAGCTATTGTTGCCATTGCGATTAATTTAGTGATCGCGACAATTCCTTTTGGGCTTTGGATTGCACTGGGTAACGAGCCAGGATTCAACAAACTCCAAGGGTTGTTAGCCGTTGCTTTCTTCATCTGCATTACTCTAATTTGTGCCACCCTTGCACAGCTAATGTTAATGATGAAAATACCTAAGCGGGCGCTGTGGGCAACGGGTACTATTGCGGCTGTTCTTAGCTTGCCACTGATTATGCTAGCTGTATTGGGAATTGAACCTTCCGACAATCCTATTCTATGGCTATTTTCCTCCTTTCCTTGGGCAGGAATTGAACATGCGGCTATCTCAACTGTCGGTTTTGCAATCCTTGCTGAATGCATAATTTTTGGACTATTAACGTTTCAGCTAACACGGCAATTACGCAAAGCTGGTGAGTCAGCAACTAAAGCGTTATTAGCGGGACATCCCTCAATTCGTCGTTAGATAACACTTGAAATTAGATCCCCAACTTCTGGAAAAAGGCGGGGATCGGATAGAAAACCCGTTAAACTTGAGAGTATGACTTCAGTGTTGGTTGTGAGGACTCAAGTTTTTAGGGCGAAGACAGCGCAACTACGAACATTTAATTTGGAGATATTTCCCATGTTTTCTACACCGATCAACCGACTGGGGGACTGGAATCCCCAGTTGATGCGAGAACTCAGAGGACGTTTGCAGCGCCGCAACGGATTAATAGTTGTGGCAACGTCTTTAATCGTTCAAACGTTAATTTTGTTATCATTTTCTAGCCAAAAATGTACGAGTAATGTTAATAATCGCTGTGTCGAATTCGTCTGGGAATTTGACTGGCTGATGATTTTCAGAACACTAAATTTGATTCTACCCTTGTCTTTATTTTCTATCGGCGTCTACTTGCTGATTTCCGATTGGATGAAAGAACAGCGGCGGGGTACGCTCAATTTTATTCGCCTCACACCCCAATCCAGCCAGAGTATTTTATGGGGAAAAATGCTCGGTGTACCAATATTAGTTTACTTAGGATTAAGTTTGGCTGTCCCTCTACATTGGGGTGCAGGAATTGCTGCAGGTGTACCCTTAGCCTGGACGATCAGTTTTTATGCTCTAATGATGGTCACTTGTCGGTTGTTCTATAATTTAGGATTGCTGAATTCTTGTTTAACTCAAGCCTCTTATCAAGGGTTGGCGGCTAGTTTAGTTGGAGTTTGGTTGGGCAGTACGTTCACTGGTTTATTAGATTGGTCTTTTGATTGGCAAAATTTGGTCTATAAAGATTTAGGGGATTGGTCTTGGTTTATTTGGAATCTGGGTCATGAACCTTTGCCGCTAACGTTGTGGACGCTAATCACAATTAGCGTTAGCGTATACGGGGTTTGGCAAGCGACTAATCGTATGTTCCGCAATCCCAACGGCACGCTGTTAAGTAAACAACAGAGTTACTGGTTAGTGGGAGGCGTTCAGATTTGGCTATTGGGATTATTGTGGTCACTTCCCCATCAGTCTGTAGCCCGCCAAGAACAGCTATTTGGTTACTTGTTTGGGATTTCTCTGTTTAGCCTATTTTTCTTGTTAGGAGTTATTTTTGCGATTTCGCCGCAACGACAAGCTTTGCTGGATTGGGCAAGGTATGGGCAATCCCAACGTCAACATGCAACTGTTAACAATGTGCCAGTATCATGGCAGGATTGGCTTTGGGGTGAAAAGAGTCCTTCATCCGTCGCGATCGCGGTGAATTTAGGGATTACGGCAATTGTCTGGTTCCCTTGGTTACTGCTGTTTCCCATCGGTGTTGATGGCAAAGTGAAAGCGATCGCGGGATTGTTACTTTGTGCTAATTTAATCGGTTTCTACGCCCTTCTCATTCAATTGATGTTGATAATCCGACGCAAAAAACCGTGGATTTGGGCGGGAAGTACCTTGAGTCTGGCAATTTTTGTACCTTTATTTATTTTATCCGTCATACAACCGAAATTCACTTCAGGAGTACAATTGCCAGGATTATGGCTTGCGTCAGTATTTGGTGCGCCTTGGATCATTTTAGAACAGACATCCTCCCTCACAGTCTTGTTTACTGTATTGGGTCAATGGGCGATAATCGCAGGATTAATTGTGCAATTAACTCGTCAGTTAAAACGTGTCGGTGAATCGGCATCAAAACCGCTATTTGCCAATCATAATGCTTTGCCTAATTCAGCGAAAGTGCGCTGAAGTCTCACCAACCACTTTGGGTTAAAACTACAAACATTATTCGGCTTTCCCTTACCTAGGGTGATAAGCAAACCTGATTATTCTTGGAAACTTTGTGGGGCAAGGCTTTCAAAACAATGTTTTTAGGGAAGCTATCACTAATATAGGGTTTGCATCAGTTGGACTGGTTTTGTAAGCCTTTCTAATTCAAGTGATTATCTTTGGTGGGTTAAATTGGCAGTTAAGGCGACAGTTGCGTCTAGCTGGAGAATCTGCCACGAAAGCACTTTTGGCAGGGCGTTTACCTTTGTCTAATTGACCGATCGGATTGGGCGCACGCCATGCGCCCCTACAATTTCTGGATGGAATTGTAATTCATAAAATAAGGTGTGCCAAATCATTACTTTCCCGACTTCCCTCTTACTCCCCTCTCCCCACATTCCCCCCTAACCCCCCTTTCAAAGGGGGGTTAGGGGGGATGGGAACGAGGGGGCTGGGGGTGAGGGCTGTAAGTTGACGAATTCCCCCACCTTATATTGCTTCTATCGCCGCTTCTAGTGCGATCGCGACATGAGTCCAATGGGTTCCCCCTTGACAAAATACGATATAAGGTTCTCGCAACGGTCCATCAGCGGAAAACTCCGAGGTACTCCCATCAATAAACGTTCCTCCAGCCATGACTAACTGACTCTCATATCCCGGCATTTGGGCGGGTACGGGATCGAGATAGGAACCAATCGGAGAATATTGCTGAATTACCCGACAAAAGGCGATTAATTTTTCCGGTGAACCTAACTCAATTGCCTGAATTACATCCCGGCGAGGTGTCATGGGTTTAGGATTTACGGGATAGCCTAACTGATCAAAGATATAAGCGGTTAAATGATTTCCTTTCATCGCCTCTCCCACCATTTGCGGTGCGAGAAAAAGTCCTTGAAATAATAACCGATTCTGGTCAAATGTCGCCCCACCAGAACTGCCAATTCCGGGTGCGGTTAATCGACAGGTTGCGGCTTCAACCAATTCTGCTTTTCCGGCAACATATCCCCCCGCTGTGACAATGGTGCCACCGGGATTTTTAATCAAAGATCCCGCCACTAAATCTGCACCAACGGCTGGGGGTTCTTTATCTTCAATAAACTCGCCGTAACAGTTATCGACAAAACAAATCGTATCCGGATTTTGCTGTTTAACGTACTGGACAATTTTTTCGATATCCGCTATTGAGAGACTGGGACGCCAGGAATAACCACAAGACCGCTGAATTAAGACTAAGCGTGTGCGTTGTCCGATGGATTCTTTTAAAGCTTGCCAATCAATTGTTCCTGCGGCGGTTAATTCTAACTGACGATAATCAACACCAAACTCCTGTAACGATCCCTGACCTTGACCCCGGACACCAATGACTTCTTCTAAGGTATCGTAAGGCGCACCCACCACCGATACCATCTCGTCACCGGGACGCAATACCCCAAACAAGCAACAGGCGATCGCATGAGTTCCGGAAACGAATTGGACTCGCACCGCCGCCGCCTCAGCACCCATGACTTTAGCAAACACTTGGTCTAAAGTTTGGCGACCTAAGTCATCATGACCATAACCACTCACCCCAGTAAAGTGATGCACACCAACCCGATAATGGCGAAAGGCATTCAGGACTTTTTTCAGATTTTGCTTGACCGTTATATCAATGTCTTCAAAAATTGGACGGAGTGCTTTTGCGGCGGCTTGAATTTGTTCTGAACTGTTCATTACCATGGGATTGTGTTTTCGATCAAATATATGAGCATGAAACGTATTTTTGCCTACACCTGCCAACCCGCGAAGGTGCCAAAGAAACCATCCGCGCCCATATATCCGGTTTTGTTACAAAAATTCACATTAAACCTGGAGCAACCGTCTAACCCGCTCAAGTGCTGGCACAATTATCCAGTTTAGACCCAGACCTAAAATTGCTACTAGAGAATAGACACCCGGTGCGGGGGTGCGGAGGCTTCGGGTAGAGGAAAGACCAGAGAGGCGAGGAAAAATGGAATTCCTTACCCTTGCTATTGACACTCCCTCACTTGCATGACTAGGGGTTCTTCTCCATCCCCACCGTGTAGACGGGTGGGGAATGCCAAGATTTTTGTTCAATCATAGTAGGATAACCCGATCAGGGTAGAATGGAAACCAGTTTCTTCACAAGGCGCGATTTATCCCACGTCTACCTGCGAGTAGGGCGTAGGGAACCTATCGCCAAATAAGCTAAAATTGATCTTGACAAATGGCAAAAGTAGGGTAAAAAAGTGCCGACTCTTAAAGCCTCTCAATGGGGACTCGCTCAAATCAAGCAAGCCAGAAATGAAAAGGGGTGGAGTTGGAGTCTTGATGATGACGACACCTGCTTGCTTGAGGCTAGTCGAATACTAGAACCGGGTAAACCGTGGCATTCTGGGGGACCTTATGCAAATGGACTCTCCCAAGGTACATGGAAGCGGTTTTTAGCCGGAAGACAACCCATTAGCGCTCATGCCTTTAAAGCATACTGTCACGTTTTAGGACTCAACTGGGAAGAAATTGTCGCTCAAGCAAATACTACACCCTCCCATAGTCGTCAAGATTGGGGAGAAACGATTGACATCTCCATCTTTTACGGTCGCACGGCGGAACTAGAACAGCTAGACCAATGGGTTTTGAAAGAACGCTGTCGCATCGTGGCACTCTTAGGAATGGGGGGAATTGGTAAAACATCCCTAGCGGCGAAGTTAGCCGAGCAGATTCAGTCTTCCTTTGAATATGTTATCTGGCGATCGCTACGTCATGCTTCACCCCTTAGTGATCTTCTGGCTGAGGTGATCGACTTTTTATCGGAGGGTAAGGAAGGAGAGTTACCGGAGACAGTCAACGGTCAAATTTCGCGACTGATGGACTTCGGGCAACGCCATCGCTGTTTGTTACTCCTTGATGATGTGGAAACTATCATGAGTAGTGGCAAGTTAGCCGGACATTATCGAGAAGGGTATCAAGACTATGGGGAACTGATTCGGCGCATGGCTGAAGAACGTCATCAAAGTTGTTTACTGCTAATTAGTCGGGAAAAACCCATAGAAATAGCCTCATTAGCTGGTGAAAAACTTCCCGTTCGAGAACTGAAACTCAAAGGCTTAAGTGCCGAGGATGCTAAACGAATCTTAGAAACCAAAGGATTTTCATCCTTAAAGTCAAGCGCCGATGCCCTGATTCAGCTTTATCGCGGCAATCCGTTAGCCCTAAAAATTATGGCGACAACAATTCAAGAAATATTTGACGGAAATATCTCTGAATTTTTAGATCAAAGCACATTAATTATAGGCGATATTCTGCCGAATGTTTTTAATCAACAATTCCAGCGTTTATCTCCATTAGAACAGGAAATTATTTATTGGTTAGCGCTGGAAAATCAGCCCCTTTCTATCTCAGAATTAAAAGAGGCAATGAAATTTTCGGTAACATCCTTATCAAAACTCCTTGCCGCTTTGGAATCACTCAAACGCCGATCGCTTTTGGAAAAAGAACCCAATACCGAAGCCAATGAAGTGATTTTCACCATTCAGCCGGCTCTGTTGAAATATGCCACCAATCAATTTATCGAGCAGGTTTGCCAGCAAATTTTAACCGTTTGCCAAACAAAATCCTTAAGTCAACTGGGGCTACTTAGGAGCCATGCTTTAGTCAAAGAACGGGTATCGGATGAACTGAAAACGCTGCAAATTCGCCTAATTCTTACCCGCGTCAGAGATCGATTGTATTTACTAAAAGGTTCAGATAGTCTAGAAGATCAACTCAAAGCGATTCTTTCTATACTAGAAGGAACATCTGACCCAATTGTGGGATATGCACGGCTTAACGTGATCAACCTGCTGGATGCGATTGAAGGCAGATTGTAAGCAAACCCTAGAGGTTTGGCATAAGTGGCGAAGCAAAAAGAGGATGACCTAGGACAATGATTTTGCCGACATTTTCTGAGATTATCTGCCATTTGTTGGATTAAACACAGAACACTCTATAAAAAAAGAGTCTGACCCTACGGACATTCACTCAAATCTTCCAACATTTAGGGTAAAAATAATGACATAATACATTAACATTAAAGAAAATATATTAAATGTACAAGGGTTGCCTGTTGATTGTCGTCAACTCACATACAAACAGTCAGTGTTTGGCACAGTGGAACAGACGCGCCATGGCGCGTCTGTTCCCTTCATCGAAGATGTGTTCAGACTGTGGATACATTCGACCAATGAACTTGAGCGATAGGGTCTTTCGCTCTCAAAGGTGTGGTTCAGTTAAGTGTCGCGATTTCAACACTTGGCAAGGGCGCGTCGCTCGGAACTCAACGACTGTGGACAGGATGCTGCCGACAGCCCTGGTAGAAGCAGTAAGTAAACCTAAATGTCCGGTTATGTCAGGAATTGTATGAGTTTTAAATAGCAGATAGGTGATACTGCTAGGTAGCCAAGATTACTGTTTCAAACCCCTCTCATGATATATCCCAACCTGTTGCTTCAAAACCGTTATCGAGTCCTGCGAACACTCGGTAAAGGCGGGTTTAGTCAAACCTTTGAAGTCGATGATCAGGGAGTTGCCAAAGTCCTGAAAGTTCTGAAACTGGATCGGTTCTATAGCTATGATGCCCAAGAAAAAGCTGTATCCCTCTTCCAACGGGAAGCCACGGTCTTAAGTCGGCTTCAGCATCCGGGTATTCCTAGAGTTGAGTCAGATGGCTATTTTGTCTGGTCACAGGGGACAGACGCCGCCCTGCACTGCATAGTCATGGAGAAAATTGAGGGGATCACGTTAAAGCAGTGGCGATCAGCTCGAAAAAAACCTACCCTCAGTCAAGACCAGGCGATCGCATGGTTGAAACAACTGGTGGATATTTTGGAACAACTGCACCAACAAGACCTAATCCATCGAGATATCAAGCCCTCTAATATTATCCTGCGACCCAATGGACAACTGGCATTAATCGACTTTGGAGCGGTACGGGAGATCACCGAAACCTACTTACAACGGCAAAAAGAAAATGCCACAGGCACAGTCATTATCTCTAGTGGTTATACACCACCGGAGCAAATGGAGGGCAAAGCGGTGGCGCAGTCCGATTTCTTTGCTCTAGGTCGCACCTTTGTCTACTTATTCACAGGCAAATCCCCCAACGATTTCGAGTCTCATCCCCGTACTGGCAAATTGCAATGGCGAGAGAGTGCGCCGCAGATGACCAAAGAATTAGCGGATTTAGTCGATTATCTCATGGCGACATTTCCGGGTCAGCGACCGCAAACATCGGCGATGATTCGTCGTTGTATTGAAGAAATTATTGCTCCCCCCCCTTCCTTACCGCCACCGGCATCGATTCCGATCTTGAAGCGATCGCCAATTCAGTCCAAAGCCAAAGGACTGATGTCTCTGATTACTCAGTTATTGCCACTTTCAATTTCACCCAATCCCTGGGAAAAGGTGAAGCTGCGCCGGACTCTTTCTGGACATACAGATGAGATTCGTGCCATTGCCATTAGTCCAGATGGTAAGACCTTAGCCAGTGGCAGTTATGACAAAACGATTAAACTGTGGGCATTACGCCTCGGCAAACCCTTACATAACCTAACTGGACATAGCCACCGCGTAACCTGTGTGGCAATTAGTCCAAATGGTCAGATTTTAGCCAGTGGCAGTTCTGATAAAACCATCAAGCTGTGGTCACTCAGCACCGGAAAACTGATCAATACGTTTATTAATCGTACTGACCGAGTGCGGGATATTGTATTTAGTCCCAACGGTCAGATCTTAATTAGTAGTGGGGACTGTGAAATTAAACTCTGGGCAGTACGGACAGGCAAACTCCTGCGTATTTTAGCCGGAAACTCCAATTCAGTCCGAAATATTGCCTTTAACCCCGATGGTCATAGTTGTGCCGTGGGCAGTTTGAATGGCACCCTAGAATTGTGGAATCCTCACAATGGTAAACCGCTACTCACGTTTACCAATCAATCTATGAGTATTACCTGCCTAGAATTTAGCCCAGATGGTCTGATGCTTGCTAGTGGTAGCAGTCGAGCAATAACACTCTGGAATCCACAAACGGGTAAATTATTACGGACGTTTGCTCCTGAGTTACCCGGCGTAGCGGCTTTGGCATTTAGTCCCGATAGTCAAGTTCTCGCTAGTGGAAGTGGTTTGCTTATTGAACTATGGGATGTTCAAAAAGGTCAACGATTAACCAAGCTCTCAGGACATTCCCAACCCGTTCGTTCTCTAGGATTTAGTCCCCATGGGGATCTTCTCGTCAGTGCGGGGAGCGATCGCAAAATTAAGCTGTGGCAATCGGTTTGAAAGGGAGGTTCGTAGTCAGGGCTTTAGTCTAGATTTTCTTGGCATGAGGCGTCAACCCAACCTACTGGACTGACACAGCTAAAATGGTGGAATAGATTTGATCATTGAATCGGGCGCAAGGGTGGTGTCCCTACGGTTCCTTCATGCAAGGTTAATCCGTCAAATTAGGTGTGCTACGCCAATACGTTGTCCATAGTTTTCCTATGTTAGGTAGAGAGCGCTCTTTACCCAATTAATTATCCCTAAGCTGTGGTAGGGAACATTGCCATACCCTATTATAACCGTCGCTTCACTACGATATGAAATCGCTGGCGCGATCGCATCTTCCGCCTACCCTACCCACAGCCTGTGAAGCCAAGCGATCGCGCCAGTGAATCACACCTAGGATTCAATCCACCATGATCTGTCGCCTCAAAAGACTCATCATTTCTCCAGAAGCACCATAAGGAATCGGTGGACTCCATTCCCTCACCTCCGCAAACCGTAAGCGATGCAGCGTTTTGATAATGCTGTTGATCCCTTTACGGGAACCAATCACCATCACCTTAATATATTCTTTCCTGGAAACCGGATCAGTAGAAGTCTGAATAGAAACCTCAGCAGAGGGCAATTGATTCTCATTCGGAACAAAGTACGTTTGCATTTGAGTTCACCTGATTTATACCCAACCATGTTGTTGGTTCCAACAACATCTAGATCAATTCTGCCAGATGTTGTGAGTTCCAACAACATTTACTTGCGGATCATCCTCTGACACGATTAGAGGTATGGGAAAAGCGGGAAAAGCTCTCAGACAAGCATTGGAGACATACGGCATCAGTCAAAACAAGCTAGCCGTAACTTTGAAGGTTGATCGTTCAGTTGTATTTCACTGGTTTCACGAAAATCGAGATCCCTCAGCTGAAACCGTGGTGCAGATTGCTGAGGCACTTCATAGCCTCAATCCTGATGCAGCAGCAGAATTTATCCGATTGTACGTGGGTGATTTCCTCAAGAGTGATCAGGAAGACTGAAGGGAAGTTATGTCCAGATTGTAGAGACGTTGCATGCAACGTCTCTACAATGTTTTGGCTTTGGAGCTACGATAGAAACGTTAGATGTTGTTATGAAGTGGACTTTTATGCTCAGTTTTAAGAAAAAAATTGTGACTGATGAAGCGATGCGTCCTGTTGCGGTGTTGATTGATTATCAGGATTGGCAGAGAATTGAGCAATTATTAGAGGCTTATCAATTACAACAAAAACAAGAATTTAATTTAAACCAGTATGCAGGTGTGATTCAATTAACTCAAGACCCTTTGGAGTATCAGCAGCAAATGAGGGATGAGTGGCATTGACGCAGAATTTAATTTTACTGGATACGAATGTAGTTTTGTACTTCTTAGGGGGGCGTTTAACTAACCCGTTACCGTCAGGACAATATTTTGTGTCAGTAATTACTGAAATTGAATTGTTATCCTATCCCAGTCTCAGTTCAGATGAAGAAGTACAGATTCGGGATTTCTTAGCTAAGATTACAGTGGTGGAACTTGAGAGTAATATCAAAGATTTAGCAATTACATTTCGGAAACAATACAGACTGAGGCTTCCTGATGCAATAATTGCTGCAACTGCACAATTTTTAAATGCAAGATTGTTTACCAATGATGTGAGATTGGCTAATTTGACCGAAATTCCCACTCACTCAGTGCAGATAAGGTGACGGATTTCCCTTGCACTCGTACCTGTTCCCATCCCCCAGGGGCTTCCATCAGATGGGCGCAAGTAAGCAAATAACCGTCAGACAAGACAAAAAACCCCGTCCCCTGGATAATACCATCCTCAGCCGCCGCGATCGCAACTGTCGCTCGCTTTACCTGTTCCCAACTCATCAGCCTTGACAACCGTTTCTACTTGTTCATCTTCTAACTCACTTTAACCTTAAGGGTTGCTGTTCCCGAAGATTCCACCAGATAAACATTGCCTTTGGCGGTAAAATTAATCCCAAATTCCACCTAAGTCAGAACAAACTAGCCGTAACTTTGGGAGTTGACCGTTCTATAATTTTCAAGTGGTATCAACGCGAGTTATGACTCCGTAGATGCGGAATAGTTGCTAGCAGGAAATTTTTATTCAGGGCTAAGTCAGCTAACATGGGTTGACCAAACATATCCTTCGTCATAACCCTAAAACCGCTTTAAGCAAGTTTATATTTAATCGTTTGTTGGTCTAGGTATTGACGTACTCCCTCGCTCATCTGTAGCAAGTTGGGTTCAACTTTTTTGCTCAGGAAATCCTCAACCACTGATGCAACCTTGTTTTTTAGTAACGGTGGGACTCCTTGAATCCGCTTGGGATCAATCCTTATTTCGCCACGACTCTCAATCAACGTCTGACCACGATCATTCAAAAAGCGATTCTTGCCAGCGCAGTGGACGGCTTCGGTAAAGGCGTGAGTTTTGATACTCCATGCCAGAGTATAATCTGACTCATTCCAGGTGTTATATTCTGTCCACTTCAGCATATCTTTGCTCAGCAGTGTTCTAACAGGGGCTGGAATCTCGCCACCACCGTGCCACTCATTGACGGTGTGAATACATGCATTTTCTTGATAACGAGACCTCACCTCAATGTTCCGAACATTAGTCATATAGGGAATTAACTCCATTAATCTGTCACGGTAGGTGGCAAAGACAATGGAACGAGAAAAGGGGATCTGGATATCGGTAGAGATAATCATGGATAGCTCTGCGGGTTGATTCTTCATAGATTGTAAGATTAAGAGCCTAGATCTAACCTCTCCTCTAGGACTTATTTCCATTTGTCAGTTCAAAACTATCCTTTGGGTAATCGCGCAACTAACTTGGGGATGAAACTCGATAGGATTTAGCCAAGTGTTGAGATTCAACTTGGCTACCATTAATCTTATTATTAAGCTTTCATGAGGTCTTCATGAAGCTTTCATGAAGCTTGTGTGAAACCCTAGATAACTCTTGACACTCCCACCCAAAAATTTGTAGTCGTTGAGAAGGGATGGTTGATTGTTCCTCGCATCAGAACCCAGTCGCCAGTCAAAAGGAGAGTGGAGAGACAGGTATAAGTCTTATCAGGCACAGGAACGAAAACCATCGCTCAATCGTATCTACCCTGGTGAGTTATTATGCTTTTGGTTTTATTGATAACCTTAACAATCACCTTCGCAGCAATTTGTGTGGTTGTTAACACGACAGAAGAAATCGTCCAGCTAGCCGCAGTGTTTACCGCCATGATTTGCCTGTTTGTTAGCCTCGTTCTTGCCCCTGTGTGGCTCAAGGTGTTAATTGTGCTAGCACCAATGGTGATAAAGAAGCTGGCAATCGCTGGTATTAGCGTCACACACTGATAAGTCTCATGCCTTATGCATAAGCCTGTTGGCAGGGACGCTCATTTCCTTTAAGGGGATGCTCCGGAAGGAATACCCGCTGCGATTACTCTTAAACAGGCAGAAGATAGAAGAGTATTCTTCTAATATCTCATATATTTTCTATAATATTTTAACCTCCATGAAATCCACTATATATTTTCAAGACTAAAAAATAGTTAATAGTTTTATGAAAAATAAAATTAGATTAAGTTCATTAATTTTAAAGTTCAAGAATAAATTTGAGCAAAAATAAAGTTACCACATGGCGCAAACATGATGTTAGAATTGTGCCATCCTCCTTTCAGCATTTAGCCTAAAGATTAAAACTCGTTTACTTAAAATGGCTTTGGTGATTTTCGGCTAGGGACTTGGGAATAATAAACTCAAGCGGGTTTTTAATCCATTTATTTTAATAGTTTGACAGATGCAATTTAAGAAATTAGCGCTGATCTTCATGACAGTTACCTTACTCGTAGGCTGTGTACTGAGCATACTATCCGTGCGTTCAGAAAACACAAATGCCAAGCGTTCGGCAAAAATCGCCAATAAAACCTCACCCCCCGTCATCCCACCGCCTCTGGAAACGGCGCTTGAGGAGTTGCGTGTGATCAAAATCAAAATTGAAGGTGATATTCATCCCAAAGAATATGGCGAAGATATACATGATCTGACACCCATTGTCGAAAATGCCTACGGGGACGCTGAGATTCTAGCTACTGTTAAATCAGCGTTAGCCGGACATCAATTAGCGGTTCAATTCTGGGAGTGCGATCGCGTTTTTGGGTATGATGAACTCTTCCAGTGCCGAGATCAAGTCCTCCAAGCCGTCTTCCAAAAATATCCAGACATCGCTGCCCAAGCGAAGGCAGCCGTTGCCAGCGAAAATCTAGCTTACATGAGCGCTGGACTGGATGAAAATTCTGTGTTAGAGGCAATTTGGGAAAAGACGGGTACGGATACGGAAACGGCGCTGCAAATGAGTAATCCAACTTCCTTGACCGCAGAAAATCAACGCCAAAATGAATAAGTCCCCTCAGCAGGGGTTAATGTGAATGGTGAGGATCGTCATTTATCATTTATCATTGGTAAGGGTTTGAGGCTCATGAAGCGCGACTGCCCCAAAGCCACAATTGCATTTTGACCCCCAAAACCGAAACTCCAACACAATACCTGGCGAACGTTGTGCCGACGTGCTTGGGTCACCAAATCTAAATCAAACTCTGGTTTGCCCAATCCCACACAAGGCGGTAATATCTGATCTTTAAGTGCCATCAAACAAAACGCGATACCCATCGCGCCAGAAGCACCTAAGGTATGACCCGTGGCTCCCTTGGTTGAACTTACTGCCACTCCATGGGGAAACAAATACTCGATTAACTGGGCTTCATTTTCGTCGTTTAACCGAGTCCCTGTACCATGAGCGTGAATATAGTCAATTTCAGTTGGGGAAAGATGACTTCGGTCTAAACATTGCTGGATTGCGCTTATCGCACTCTTGCTGCTTGACTTTGGCGTAGTAACATGGTATGCATCACAACTGAATCCAACACCTAATATTTGCCCATAAATTGGCACACCACGATTTAACGCCAATTCTGCTGACTCCAAAACCAAAACCGCCCCGCCTTCTGCCAAAACTAAACCGTCCCGTCGTTGGTCAAAGGGGTAAGCCCCTGTTTTTGCCAAAGCCCCCATTTTGTCAAATCCTGCCAACGTTAACCGGGTAATCGGGGCTTCCACCGCACCCGCAACAACCCGTTGACATTGACCCATTTGGATGAGTTCAAACCCCCGTGCGATCGCCCAAATTCCCGTTGCACAAGCTGCCATTGGTGCGATTACAGGTGCCCTAGAGCCTATTTGACGAGCCGTTGCGATCGCGGCTTGGTGTGGCAATGTCTCTAACCAAGTCTCTCCCTTGAACCAAGGGGAATGGGGACGAGAAAATAGCTTCCCTACCCCGCCACTTCCCGGCTCTGCTGCGGCTCTTGCCAACTCTTCCCAAGACGCCTGACAGCCACGACTCGAGCCAATCACCACACCACAATTCGGCATCGGTGTCTGAAGATCGGCATCGGCGAGAGCATCGGCTACGATGAACTGAGTCAACGTTGTTAAGGAACTTGGTACGCGATCGATTAGCGCCAAGGGTCGAACGGGTAATTCTGGAAAGGGTTGATAGGGACGAATCCCCGACTCACCATTAAGCAGTCGTCGCCAACTCTGTTCTAAACCACCTAATGCTGAGATTAGACCAATACCTGTAATAACAACCGAATGTAAACCCAAATTTTGACCGGAATTAGTGGGTCTCAAGCCCCGTCCTTCCAGGATGGCTTTTTTATGTCCTTTATCCAATCTCGAACCACCTCTGAAATCATCCTATCCGTCTGCAATGCATATTGCTTAAGTGTCTCAAACTCTCTATTTGAAAGCCTTACCCTTAGTATCTTTTCCCTTGGCATTGTGGTATTTATTGTGCTACAGTATAAAGGTAGTCTAGCACAGGCAAAAATTCGTGAGTATTGCCAATCGAGTAATCGATACTTATCACGTAAAGTGATGCTAGTACGTGAGGCGCGAGTAACCTAGAGAAAAAAACCCATGGAC
>NZ_JAVKEW010000142.1:0-31283 GCF_040226375.1 Coleofasciculus sp. G2-EDA-02
GGTTGGGTTGACCCATTTTACCCGACACCCTCGGCACAAAGATAGGCTTACACACAAACGCCATTTAGGGTAGGGGGCCGGCAATTCCGTGGCCCAACAGATATTTTTGTTTTTTGGTTACTGGTTTATTAAAAAACATAAATATCTTTTGGGCCACGCATTTGCCGTGCCCCTACCCTAAATGGCGTTTGTGTGTAAGCCTATCTTTGTGCCGAGGGTGTCGGGTAAAATGGGTCAACCCAACCGACAAAATCCGCGATCGCACTGAAGACAATTTTACCGACTTTATACCAGGATGACTTCTGAGTAACTCCAAGCTACCTGTAGGGGCACGGCAATGCCGTGCCCCTACCCCCTACCTGTAGCGAAGCATCTGTCCAGATTCTGACGCTCGTTCCTCGCTACCGCAACGCTTTCGCTATACCTGCGCTTCACGCTTCGCTCAGAATGACATGATAAAACGCCACTTGGTGTTATTCCCTAATCATGGCAAACTTTCGGCTCATCGTCCCGAACAGTTGTCGCCCTCAAAATTATGGTAAATAATAACCAGTGCCTTTTGTTGTAGATATTTCCACCTTCTGCCAGCTACCTGTAAGGGCACGGCAATGCCGTGCCCCTACCATAAATGGCGTGTGTGCATAAGCTCTGTTTTTGTTCCGAGGGTGTTGGGTAACATTCGTCAACCCAACCTACAAAATCGACGGTAAACCCGCGCAGGCGGGTTTGGTTTGTGTAGTTGCGGTTACCCTACGGGAAGCCGCTCCGCGTCTACAACCGCCCTCTTTTATTAAAACCGCCCTCTTTTATTAAATCGATGAATAAACCTGCTGTGCCATTTCCCTCAATAATCGGCGGTTGTTTTGATAAACTTCCAGATACAGATTCGCCGAATCACTTTCATCCAATTGCAGGCGATAAACCGTATCGCCACGACGGAACGAATTCTCTGGATCATTCTCCTTATGTTTCACTGTAATCGAATCTCCTGTCCGCTTCGATTGTCCCATATAATATTGACCTGAATCACCCACACAGATGGCAAAACGATAGTTATCGGTTTCCCCAGCCGTCATTAAACTAGTTCCTTGGGGACATTGATTGTACAGTCCAGTTGGCTCGAACTCAGCTAGCCGATAATAGGCTGTTTCTCCAGGGTTTCTAATATAACCCGTTTGTTGGAGAAACTTACGTAAATCACTAAAGAATGACTCCCGATCATTTCCCTGATAAGCTTGGCGAACACGCTGCCAACCATCTTCACTTTGACCGAGCATATATTTATCTGCTAAATAGGCAGCTAATGCTCCTCTACTTACTTCCGGATAATCATTTTCGGTATAACGCTGCCATAGCTGATAGGCATCATTGTAGATCAGTTGTGGATAGCTGCGCGTTACATCCACCATCTTACCGTTGCGATATTGCCAAATTTGCAAAGGATAGGACGAACCGGCATAAGAGGCAAAGGCATAAGCAAAGCTATCGTCCCGTGTCCAAAATTCGGGGATCTTATCTTGATTTAAGTCTTTGAATTCATAACCAGCATTACCCCAAAACTGTTCTGTTGCTGTATAGGTATCTTGAGCCGCATCGTAGCGATAAATTAAAGAAACCCAACAGCAATGCGCTCCACCCGTATAGACATCTAAGATAACTTCGGGTTCGGGGTTAACATCTAAGTTGCGGACTTGTAAATCAGTAAATCGACAAATTGCCAAGTCTGTTGATAGTGATTGATTCAGGATAATTTTCCCATCGCGACTGATTTTTAATTGCGGGTTTTCTAAACACCATTCTTGGTTTTGATAGGAAAACTCAGCCTGGACATTTCCCGATGCGGCGGTTTCAGTTTCAGCGACAGCCGGAGTCGTTAATCCAATAGAGCCGATAGCGATAATAGCGAATAAAAATAGTTTATTCATTTTTGACGTTCTCCTCAATGTGTCATTAAAACAAGGGAACAGGGAACAAAAGGGATTGAGGGTTCAACAGTAAAGTCTGTATAAGTCGAATAACACTGACTTTAGAGTTTGTAGTAAGCGCTTTAGCGCTGCTGGCACGCTTCGTGCCTACTACGAACCCAGTTTAAGTGAGTGTCATTCTGCCTAGGTCATGTTTTATTGAACCGTTATATCATTTCCTTGTTCCTTGCCTTGTGCCATCTGCCTCCTGCCCTAGAGCCTTCTATCTTTAACCCATCGCAGATTAGGATGTAGAGGGAGCATCTGTGCCAAGAGAGAGAGTCATGAATCAAACTGAACAAATTCTTTCCCAGTTACCGGGGGATGTCTTGGGAGGCTTGCGGAAGGCTGACCAATTCTGGCAAGCGTTGCGAGACGGTACCACGCCGATTCCTCAGGTGGTTAAGGAATCAATTGAACCATTGGGAAGCATAGATTGGGATATCGTTATCTGTGGTGGTACCTTAGGCATTCTCCTGGCTGCTGCGTTGCAAAAGCGCGGCTGGCGTGTCGCCCTATTAGAACGGGGGATTTTGCGGGGGAGGGATCAAGAGTGGAATATTTCCCGCCCTGAACTTGAGGTATTCCTAGAACTTGACCTGTTATCGCCTGAGGAATTAGAGGACGCGATCGCATCTGAGTATAACCCAGGTCGGGTTAGTTTTTTAGGTGGAGAGGATGTCTGGGTGCGGGATGTCCTGAATATTGGCGTTGACCCCGTTTTCCTCCTAGATACGCTCAAGTCCAAGTTTCTCGATGCTGGGGGTCAGCTTTTGGAAAAAACGGCATTTGAGGGGGCGGTGATTCATCCCGATGGGGTGCGCGTCGAGGCGGCGGGTGGGTTAAACACTCGGTTGCTGATTGATGCCATGGGCAACTTCTCTCCCATTGTTCAGCAAGTGCGACAGGGGGAAAAACCGGAAGGGGTTTGTCTAGTCGTGGGCAGTTGCGCTCAGGGTTTTACCGAGAATGATACGGGGGATTTAATCTTTTCTTTTACACCCATTCAGAATCATTGTCAATACTTTTGGGAAGCGTTTCCCGCCAGGGATGGCAGAACCACCTATCTATTCAGCTATCTTGATGCCCATCCCCAACGTCCCAGTTTGGGGTTTTTTATGGAGGAATACCTACGGCTATTGCCCGACTATCAGGGGGTGGAACTATCCCAACTTGATTTTAAACGAGTGTTATTTGGCTTTTTCCCATCCTACAAACAAAGCCCAATTAAAATGCCATGGAATCGAATTTTGCCCGTGGGTGATAGCAGTGGCGCTCAATCCCCTGTAAGTTTTGGCGGATTTGGTTCCATGGTGCGTCACCTCAAACGTTTGACAGAAGGCATCCAGGAAGCCCTTAGCTGTGACGTTTTGACTCAAGACGCCTTGACCCTACTGCAACCCTATCAGCCGAATATTGCCGTTACCTGGATGTTTCAACGGGCGATGAGTGTGGGAGTTGAGCAAAATCTACCCCCCAATCAAATCAATGAGTTACTGACTGGTGTTTTTCAAACAATGGCACAGTTGGGGGATGACGTAATGCGTCCTTTCCTGCAAGATGTAGTTCAGTTTTCTGGATTGTTCCAAACCTTGACACTAATTTCCCTAACTAAACCGGGACTGGTAATTCCCGTAATTCCCCAAGTTGGGTTAACAACGCTGTTAGATTGGATGGTGCATTACATTAATCTGGGTGTCTACAGTGGCTTATATCCATTAGGACAATTCATGAGCAAACCCGTAAATCGATTACCCCCAACTTCCCAATACTATTACCACCGTTGGCTGGATGCATGGCGCTATGGTTCTGGGGGGGATTATTAATCTAACTTGGCACAGGATGGTGGGGGAGATGAGGGAGGCTGTCGAGACGTAGTATGCTACGTCTACAAAATTGATTGCTGGATCATTAGTCATTGGTTATTGAAAGGCGACTTCGGACTAAGGGCAAATGGCGAAGGACTAAGTAAGAAGGGACTATGAAAAGATGGAAGCGCCTGACTGGAGCTGGGCGCAAACTTAGCATCACCACCAAGTTTGCGTTAGCATTTATTGCGCTGCTGGTGTTAATTGGCATTGTGTCAATGACGGGCTTTGTCTCTCTGCGGCAAATGCGTAATGAGACAGAAGCGGTGCTTCTAACCAGTATTGAAGTTCAACGGCGCGGGTTTGAAATGGATGCGGCGTTACGCAATGCCCGTCGCGTGGAAATTGATTTTTTTTTACGGTGGCCCAGTATTAATTTTTCCAGTAGCAATCTGAATGAGTTTCGCGAAAAACACCGCCAAGAGATTGAAAAAATTATCGATATTAGTAGCCAACTGCAAGAGCTTCTAGCTCAGTCTCAGGGGGGGATATTTAAACGGCAGAGTAATCCGGATTTAGTCGAGTATGTGGAAATTGTCGAGCAATATTCTCGGAGTTTCCAGGAAACGGTGGGTTGGGTGAGTAATTTGGGGATTGATAATGTTGGCGTCATCGAGCAACTGGAACAAAATTCAAACCTATTGCGGAATCGACTGCAATTGGCAGAGGCTCCAGAGTTGATCGGACTTGTCGAGGAAATGCAGTCTTATGAAAAGGAATATTTATCTACTCGTCAGCCGGCAAAAATGGAGTTGCTGAATGAAACGGCGAAAAGGTTACGTGAGCAGATTAACGCAAGTGCTAAGTTTAATGCGACGGAACGGAGACAGGCATTAAGATATCTAGATGCTTACCAATTGGTTGCCCAAGAGATCGTTCAAATCGATAAAGAAATTCAGGATAAAATTCGCAATTTTGATCAACAGGCACAGGCACTAGCCGATAAATTAATCGACTTAGCAAAGGCGGAGACAGTGCGAGCGGGTTCTACCATTGAGCGCACCAGTTATACGGCAATGGTATTATTAGTTGCGGCTGTGTCGGTGGCATTAATTGCAGCGGTAATTATTGCTAAACAGTTTGCCTCGGCGTTAAAAACATTGGATCGGGAAACCGCCAAATCAGAACACCTACTGCTGAATGTTTTGCCAGAACCTATTGCCCATCGTTTGAAGCGAGAAGAGCGGACGATCGCGGATCATTTTAATGAGGTGACGGTACTCTTTGCCGATATTGTCGGGTTTACTGAGTTGGCGTCTCACACTTCGCCGATTGAGTTGGTTGAGATTTTGAATGTGATTTTCTCAGAGTTTGACCAACTGGTTGAGGCACATCATTTAGAAAAGATTAAGACGATTGGTGATGCCTATATGGTGGTTGGGGGGCTACCGATGCCCATGCTCAATCACACGGAGGCGATCGCGGATATGGCGTTGGATATGCAACGGGTGATTGAGCAATTTTGTCAAGAAACCGGGAAGTCTTTTAGTATTCGCATTGGCATTCATACCGGACCCGTGATTGCAGGGATTATTGGGATTAAAAAGTTTATTTATGATTTGTGGGGAGATACGGTAAATATTGCCAGTCGCATGGAATCCCACGGCTTACCGGGGAGTATTCAGGTAACGGAAGACACGTATAAACGCCTCAAGCATCGCTATTATTTTGAAGATCGCGGTCCGATTCAAGTGAAAGGGAAGGGGGAGATGAATTGTTATTTGCTCACGGGAAGAAAACAGAATTCGCCAACAATTGAATATATTGAATTATAAGCGCGAATTATAGGCTAATTAAGTCAGTGCTATTGCCCATTTGATGGCTATTATCCCCGCGATCAATGATTTTATGTATTTATGCGGTGTTGATTCGGGGCGGGTTTAGTTACATCTGGGTGAGAGAAGAAAGGATAATGGTGAAACCCGCCCCTACGGAAAAATTAAAATTATTTCACTTGGTTGGGGCGGGTTTAGTTACATCTGGGTGAAAGAGGAAACGATAGCGGATATCACTTCTACCTCCAACGCCCGCCAAGATGTTACCTTAAAAGTGGCTGGTGTGATTAAAAAAATCTATGTGAAACCGAATCAACCTGTCCACAAAGGTGATAAACTCATACAATTAGAAAGCCAACAGAATCTATAGGCTAAAGCCTTTACTACAAACCCACTTAATTCCATTCTGCGATCGCGGGCAGTAAAATCTTACTTAGAGGATGCTCAATGTACTCTTGTAGTCGGGCAATTCCAGCACTTTGTACCGCTTCTATAACCTTGACTTTTAGGGGAGGATTACTCTCAATCTGTTTAATCGCCGCAGCAACAGCAATCACTTTTTCTAACGGTGTTCTTGTCGGACAAGTTTGAGTCAATTCGTGCAAAAGTTGCTGAATTTCTGCGGCGACTTCTGACCATTTTGGTTCGGAGAGATCCTGATCCAGTTGTTCTAGAAGTCGGTGAACTTCAGATACCGCCTGTTGTAGATTAGGTTGGATAATCTTGCTGTCGCTTGGGTAAGGAGGCTGGGGAATGTTATCTGCTCCCTCTGAAACCCTAGGTATTACACTGTGATAAACAGGTGGTTGAATATCAACTTTAATCTCCGGTGCGCTAGCCGTTGCGGTGTAATTGACTGGAGGTTGGTGTGGCTGTTGGATTTCGACTTTGACTTCTGGTACACTGGCGACGACTCCATTCGTTTGTTGGACTGGAGAATCTTGAACTTGGGTAACCTCTGGACTAACTTTTACTTGAACCGTGTTGAGATGCTGACGCCATAACTCAGTAAACTCTCCCGGCGTAAAAGTTCCCTGATTGGGATAGCGTTTTTGTTGACCCGTTTGCAAGTAAATATAATCACAAATTACTTCATCTAAGTTGGTGGTGCTGTCGATTTGCCACTCTTGCAAGCAGGTTCCTGTTAAGATCGCTTTGTTGAAGTTCGCCGCTAAGACTTGGGTTTTTTCTAAGTTAGCTTCACTGAGATTTGCCATCCGCAGATTCGCTTCACTTAAATTTGCCATCCGCAGATTCGCTTCACTCAAATTAGCACCACTGAGGTTAGCAATTCTCAGATTCGCTTCACTCAGGTTAACAGCCGTAAGATTAGCGTCAATAAAATTAACTAGGGTTAAATAGGCTCCATTTAAATCCGTACCCGTTAGATTGGCTTGATTTAGGTTAACCCCTCTCAGGTTAGCACCCCGGAGATCTGCGCCACTGAGATCCGCACCTTGGAGATTCGCATCAGTGAGATTTGCCATTCTCAAATCAGCATTCTGGAGGTTCACCCCACTAAAGTTTGCCTCATTCAGATTAGCTCTACTTAGCTCCGACTGACTCAAATCGGGTACGAGTTGCGGATTCTCCTCCCGCCACTGATTCCAGGTTTCTACGCCTTGTTTGAGTAGAGCCCCATGTTCTTCATTTGCCATTGACTGCTAACCTCTTCACTTGCTCTCCTGTCGCAGCTTAGCTCAAGAAAACAGTAACCTACAATAGTTTTGACTCAACCCTAGGCTCAATTCCCCATCCACCCGACATTTTTGGCGTGCGATCGCGCCCTAAAATTAGGTAGGTTTTGTTATCAGGTTTTCGGTTACCGGAAAATAGGGTCTAAAGCCTCGCCCTTTTAGGGCGACTTTTTATCGGTAGTTTGCAAGTTCCGAATAAACTCTCTTAGCACATCATTTTGCGTCCTTTCTGTCTGGGCGCAATACCGCCTTAGTCGTTCAAATTCCGCGTCAGAACATCTAATCGATAAATGCTTCATGGCTTAATATTGGCTGCAATATGTTATCATAATAGCATGAATTGCCGATACCAGTTCCGAATCTATCCCACCCCTGGTCAGCGTCAGTCATTGGCGCGACTGTTTGGTTGTGTACGGGTAGTCTGGAATGATGCCCTAGCGTTGTGTAAGCAGTCGGATAAGCTACCCAAAAATAGTGAACTCCAGAAGCTATGCATCACTCAGGCTAAGAAAACTGAAGACAGGGCGTGGTTGGGACAGGTGTCGGCTATTCCCCTGCAACAATCGGTTGCTGATTTGGGGGTAGCCTTCAAAAACTTCTTTCAATCCCGTTCCGGTAAGCGCAAAGGAAAAAAGGTAAACCCACCACGGTTTAAGCGGCGAGTTAATCGTCAGACGGCGCGGTTTACTAGGGGTGGGTTTAAGGTCAAATCCCAGAAGGTCTATCTAGCCAAAATTGGGGAAATTAAAATCATAAGGTCGCGTCCTCTGCCATCTGAACCGAGTTCAGTCACGGTGATTAAAGATTGTGCTGGTCGGTACTTTCTCAGTTTTGTCGTTGAGGTAGAGCCAGAAATCAAACCACCCAAGAACCCATCCATCGGGATTGATTTAGGATTAAAAACCTTTGCTTGCTGTAGTAACGGGACAAAAATTGACAGCCCGGACTACTCTCGCCTTTATCGCAAGTTAAAACGTTGTCAACGGCGGCTAGCCAAACGGGAAAAGGGGAGCAAGGGGCGAGAACGGATGCGGGTTAAAGTAGCCAAGCTTAACGCCCAGATACGGGATAAGCGCAAGGATTTCCTGCACAAGCTGTCCACTAAGGTAGTAGACGAGAACCAAGTCATTGTCTTAGAGGATTTAAACGTTGGCGGTATGCTTAAAAACCGCAAATTATCACGGGCAATTAGCCAAGCTGGATGGTATGAATTCCGGTCATTGTGTGAGGGTAAAGCCTGCAATCATAACCGGGACTTTCGAGTCATTAACCGATGGGAACCTACCAGTCAGATTTGTTCTGAGTGTGGGTACCGATGGGGGAAGTTAGACCTATCAGTCAGGACAATTGTCTGTGTTAACTGTGGCGTAGAACATGACCGAGACGATAATGCCTCGGTCAATATAGAACAAGCAGGGCTTCGAGCAAAAGTCGGGGTCGGGCAGACCCACGACTCTAAACGGACGGGGAGCGCGTGTAAGACCTCGGATGAGGCAGTGTGTGGTGAGCCGTCAACCCACCCTTGAGTACGTGCAGTTAAAGCTGTTCGACTGGTAGGAAATCACCGTCCTTGTAGGGCGGTGAGGATGTCAATACAGAAATCGAATATCGAGGGATAAAATTCAATGTAGGGGCGGGTTTAGGAACAAAATTAACAAAGAAACCGATAACATGGCTACAAAACCCGCCCGGCTCCACCACCCTACAATCTAGGTGTTTCAGGCGTTTCCGGTATTTCTTGCATTTCTGGCGTCTCTAGGGTTTCCGGCGTTTCTGGTATCTCTGGTGTCTCTGGTGTCTCTGGTGTCTCTGGCGTCTCTGGCGTCTCTGGCGTCTCTAGCTGACTGGATATGGTTTGAAACCGCTCAGGCGAACCCAAGGAGTAATCCTCTAGGCGAAAATCCCCAAAGGGTGTGTTTTCTAAGCGCGATCGCAAAGCTTCATCTACAATTACACCAGGGGTTTTATTCTTCACGCCAATAATAATAATACTACGCTGGTACGACGTGGCATCTTGATCCAGTAAACAATCCTCTCTTCTAAATTGACCCAGATTTAATAGGCGATAGTTTTCTACCGATGGAACATCCCGAAATAACTTTTTCGCTAACAGTTGGATTTGCTCGGCGCGTCTAAAAGCTCGCTGCTCTTCTCCCACTGGAGTTCCTTCACAGGAAGCGGTTCCCACGGAAATAATTTCACTGGGATTTTCCATCAGGCGCTGTATCCCTTCCTCCTCCAAATTTGACCGTAACGCATCAATAGGGATAATCTGCTGATTATAGTTAACTTGAAACGTACTCCCCAGTTTCCATTTATATTCCCGCGACAGTACCGCGACACTAAATTCAGCGGTTCTCCCTTCACTATCAGTTCCTTCAACGTAAGGAAAATAATCCACATCTCCCTTTCTTTGCGGCGCTTGTGCTGGGGTAAATATCCAAACCCATTGAGAATCTAACCCGCCTGAACCGATAATTCCAATCCCTAAAATAACCAATATTGCTAACATTAAAATCACCACTTGCCAGCGCCCAGAGTGGCGTTCTGGGGCGGGTTCGGGTTGAGGGAGGGGAGCGACTCCCACTCTCAGGGTTTCGGTCAATGTGGCGGGTTGATGATCTAAGGAGTCCAGGCGTTGTAAAATAGCTTGGGCAGTTGGCGGGCGATCGCGAACCTGTCGCGCCATCAACTCATCGATTAACTGCAACAGGTTTGGGGAAATCCCGGTGGTGTGATTCCGCCAGTTTAATGTATCCGTTTGAGCATCATATAACTGGTTAGGATGATGTCCGGTTAACAAAAAGACGAAAGTACGTCCCAAGGCAAAGAAATCCGATTGTCTTACCGCTTCCCCATTCATTTGTTCGGGGGCGGTATACCCGGATGAAATAACGGCTGTAATCCCGCCGCCAGCGCCCACTTTAGCTAGATAGGTGCGGGTAACTTCTCGCGCTGTACCAAAATCAATTAACACCAACTGCCCATCAGGGCGAAGCATAATATTAGAGGGTTTAATATCCCGATGCAGGTACTGCTGATCATGAATAAGCTGTAGAATAATCCCAAGCTGTTTTAACCACGCGATCGCTTGCGCTTCAGAAATGGGTCGATTGTGCTGTTGTTCTAACCACTGCTCTAAGGTGGGTCCCTCTATCTTTTCCATCACCAAGCAGTGCAACCCCAACCCATTCCGTGTCTGATAGAGGAACGAACTATCCACTTGAGGAATACCCGGATGATTCAGTCGCCCTAACACCACCGCCTCTTGTTCAAACAGTTCCACCGCCTTGGCGTCTTGGTTAAGATGATCCTTAAGAACTTTCAGGATTTTCGGTGTACTTCCTTCGTAGACTTCGTAGATATTGCCAAAGCCACTCTTATCACTAATCAGACGCATCACCCGATAACGCCCATTCAGCAGCAATTCTGAGCCACAGCTTTGACAGAAGCGCTGATGCTCATTCTCTGAGGTGTCGGGTTTTGGGCAGGTGGGGTTAATGCAAAGGGGCATAGGTGGCGATAGAATAGCGACAGTCTCCCTATCTAACTATAAATGAATCGGGTTAAATCCCCCTCACCGTTTACAGCTCAACAGCCAGGGAAACCCACCGCTATCTGTCCCACATATCCCGGACGATCACCAGTTTTAGGATAACCTTGGTTATTCGAGTCTTTTACTCGGCGTTTCGTGTTCTGAACTCCAAGTTTCGTGTTCTGAACCCCAAGTTTCGTGTTCTGAACTCCAAGTTTCGTGTTCTGAACCCCAAGTCCCGTGTTCTGAACCCCAAGTCCCGTGTTCTGAACCCCAATGTTCGTGTTCTGAACCCCAAATTCCGATTTTCAGCTACTGGAGAAGGGCGGGTTTAGTGAAGTTATCAATTTTTGCCATAAGTTATCTGTAAAACCCGCCCCTACACCCACTGCTCTTTTGAAGGGCGGGTTTTACGACTATCTTTTTGGTTGCACAAGGGATGTGACTCAACCTAAGCGTACACCCGAATGTAGGGGCACCATCCTTGCCACCCGTGTCAACTTAAGCCATAACCCTTACCAATTCTGGTTTACAGCCATTCAAGGAAGGCATAGCCTCAACCGAAGTATTTCCTTATCGAACTTGGTAACGAAAGTATTTTACTTCCCCTGCTCCCCCCGCTCCCCCCGCTCCCCCCGCTTCAAGAGCTCCCCCCGCTCCCCCTGCTTCAAGAGCTCCCCCCGCTTCCCCTGCTTCAAGAGCTCCCCCCGCTTCCCCTGCTTCAAGAGCTCCCCCCGCTCCCCCCGCTCCCCCCGCTTTTAGCGCTTAAGTTGACACCAATGAAGGCTTGCGCCCACACTTATGTACCTCGTCCTATGAGAAATGCTATATTTTTGACCATTTACGGTAGTGGACTGACGATACAGCTAAAATTGTGGGATAGATTTGACGGTTTGGGGAGTTTTAAATGCAATTTTTTAGGGTTTAATTTATCGTAAATTCAGGGTTATTTTAGCATACTAAAAACCGAGGAACCTCATTTCCTTAATCTTAACCCCATTACCAACTTGCCCAGCCACGCGATCGCACAATCCTCTATAGTCGTATAACGCCTCCGTAGTGAGTCAGTCTCCCGGCTTGATCAGAACCGAAATATCATTTAACCTAGCTGTGCGATCGCGCTACCATGTATAGATAGCCTTACACTTGACCAGGAAAGAGAAAAAACTAGGGGTGGGGAAACCCGCGCAGGCGGGTTTTGTTTGTGTAGCTGCGGTTTCTAACCGCCCAGCGATTTCTCCGCGTCTACAACCGCCCAATTAACTATTATGTCTAATCGCTATCATGTCTAATCGCGCCGAAACCATAGCCGAAATTATAGAACAACGCCAACCCTTAGTTAAGAGCATCGCCGATGTCGAAGAACATCTGAGAAATCTGACTGACTTGCTCCGCTCCCTAGATCAACGGCGTCATATCTTACAGAATAAACTAGACCAACCCGAACTGTGCGATCGCCTCACCCAAATCGACTTTTCCCCATTGCGCTTACAGATTAGCACCCAACTGGAGCAACTGCACCAACTTCGCGATCGCTTCTGTCGCCCTACCTTAAATATTGGCGTCGTTGGACTCATGGGTCAAGGGAAAAGTACCTTCCTCCAAAGTATCAGTGGACTCACCGATGATGAAATTCCCGCCCTCCGAGGCGGCGCCTGTACCGCTGTTCGCAGCACCATTTATCATCAACCCGGAGACACCTACGCCGAGGTAACCGTTCATTCTGAACAGACTTTTTTACAACAAGTCATTCAGCCCTACTATCAAGAATTAGACTTAGGCAATCCCCCCCAAACCTTAGACGAATTTGCCGGAACATTACCAGAATTTTCGGGAACAAATGCGACCAAAAACTCAATGTATGAGCATCTCAAAGAAGACTATCATAAACACTTACCCATGTACAGACACTTACTCCTATCTGGCGCACCCCGAAAACTTCCCCCCATTCCCAAAGAACGGATTCATGAATATGTCGCCCAACGCCGCTTTCCCCAAGGCGAACTAATTACCTTTGACCATTTAGCCGTTCGCGAAGTTAAAATCTTCTGTCCCTTCAAAAATTCCGATGTCGGTAAAATTGCCTTAGTCGATGTACCCGGTTTAGGAGATACTCGCTTAGGCGATGAAAAACTCATCCTAGAAACCATCGGACAAGACGTTGACTTAGTAATTTTTGTCCGCCGCCCCGATAGACTCCGTTATGGATGGGAAAAACGGGATACGGATTTATATAATACCGCAGCCGAGGCATTAAATAATCTAGAGAATCGCTCATTTATGATTCTCAACCACGTCACCGGAACCGATGACAACCTAGAAGCTTGCCAAAAACACCAAACCAGCATCCACGATAAACATATTGATGTCATCCGCTGCAAAATAGCCGATTGCTCCAATCCAGAAGAAACCAATGCCATTCTCGATTTAGTTCTCAACTATCTGACAAATAACATCACCTACTTAGACGAGCAACATGCCCGCATTTACCAGAAAAAACTCAAGAAACTGCAAATTTCAATCAATGGCGAACTAGAAAAAGCTCGTCAAGCTTGGTCAGGAGGATTAATAGTTGACGACATTAATGAGCAAGGAAAATTCTTGCGTCTATTCAACAAACTCTGGGCAAATCTAACCCGAGGGCTGGAAGAATTATTAGATCATCTGGATTTAGCGAAAGATCGCAATGAAGAAGATATCTTTAAACAACAGGTTGAATCGATTATCCAAACCTGCAAAAGCGATACCGGAATTCCCACCGAAGAACCCCTCAACGAAATCATTGCCCGACGTTTTGAAGAAGGGGATTGGCAAACCACCTACGCCAAATACCTCCATGAAATCCGCAATCATCTCACCCGACATTTCCACGCCATGGACATGGGGTTAAAAGAGTATGTGGAACAGGCAAAGTCTCAGGTAACTGAGGTACTGGTGAATCAAGGAAATTTCGGCGAACTCACACCAGCCAGAGGGTCAGCATTTCTCAAAGCCATGGCAGAACTTATACCCGATAATTTAGTCCGGCTCAAACACGCTTTTCAAACCCTATCAAATTTTGAAATGTCCTACAAGGCAAACTTTCATTATCGGATTCGTCCTCATTTAGACAATCTAAATCCCGACAAAACTAATCTGCGACTGTCTGCATCGAATACCACAGAGTCGCGGGAAATCAAAGCAAAGGAAATCCTTACCTACTTAGAAACCTTGCAAGAAGAAGCCCTGTTTAAATGTCAACATGCCCTAGAGGATTTTTATGGAGAACCGGATCAAGCCGCTTTTGCCCAAGTCGAAGAATTTGTCGATCAGGTTCTGCGAGCTAAAGATGTTAAAAATGAATGGCAAATCTTTCTTTTCCAAGAAAAAGCTAACGTTTGGTCTAAAGAGTTTGGTGATAATCAAGAAGGCGATGATCGTCAGCAGTGGCTATCATTAGTCGATCAAGCCATAGCGACTAACTCCCTCAAAGAACTTCAGTTCTTAAATTAATTGAGACTTCGCTCGTAGTGAGCGCTGTCTTCGCTTCGTTCCGCTTTCATAAGAACTAGAGCCTAGCGACTGCCCCTACATTTTAAATGAGATACACAGACTTGTTGAGAATTATATTAAAATTAATGGCGGGTTTTGTATAAAAATTAAGACAAGAATCAATATTAATCCCTAAACCCGCCCCTACAGACGTGTCATGGCGCGTCTCTACCCAAAGGATGGAGAAAGATGCCGAAAGAACTCAATATAACCATGCTAGGTGCCAGTGGAGTTGGTAAAACCACATTATTAACCTCAATGTATGAACAATTTGAAGCAACCAGTCGTCAAGCCAATCTGCAATTAAAACCCGATATCGAAACAGCAGCAATTCTAGAACGGTATCTCACCCAACTCAAAAGTTTAACCTACGAATTTAAAGCCGATGAACGCACCAAAGGAATTCGGGGAACCCTAGCCGTCGCTGGACCTGAATCCTTACCCTCTTACCGTTTTGATTTAGGATTAAATGACAAAAAAGATTACCTGCGGCTTCAGTTTCGAGATTATCCCGGCGGCTATATTTTACCCAGTGATGTAGCGGGGAGGCGATTTGTGCAGAAGATGTTGCGAGAATGTGCAGCAGTTATCGTGGCAATTGATACGCCAGCGCTGATGGAACTCAATGGTAGATGGCATGAAGTGAGAAATAAGCCCGATGAGATTATGACATTGTTTAAAACAGCATACCAAAAGTTGGATGAACCCAAGTTAGTCATTTTGGCTCCTGTCAAGTGTGAAACCTATATGCAAGATGAAGTGTCTGCCAACAATCTGATTAAACAGATTCAAGAAAAATATGCACCCTTACTGGACTTTTTTCAAGAGCCAAGACGAGCTGATAAAATTGCCGTAGTCACAACTCCGGTGCAAACCGTTGGCTGTGTCGTCTTCTTGAAAATCGAGGTAGAAAATCTCAATCAACCCCGATTTTATTTTCGCAAGACGAGTTTTAATGCCAAATATAGTCCCCAAGATAGTGAGCAGTTGCTGCGGTATTTATTGCGATTTCTGTTAAAAGTTTATATTCAAAATCGCAATTGGTCAATATTTAACATCGTGCGGGAAGTATTCAA
The DNA here is from genome assembly GCF_040226375.1 of Coleofasciculus sp. G2-EDA-02. Classification (NCBI taxonomy): domain Bacteria; kingdom Bacillati; phylum Cyanobacteriota; class Cyanophyceae; order Coleofasciculales; family Coleofasciculaceae; genus Coleofasciculus; species Coleofasciculus sp. G2-EDA-02. The sequence continues at coordinate 15,447 of NZ_JAVKEW010000142.1, forward strand.
CCCTGATGCTCAACTCAAGCAAGCAGTAGAGCAGTTTGCTCAAGGATGCAAAACAAACAAAGGATTTGCTGTCCTACAAGGTAAATCATTGTTAACACTTTAGAACTTGTCATTTGTCTATACAAATCAAAACTATTTTACAAATAGGAATAAACTGATGGATATCTATATCCAGAGTCGCGGCTTTGAACAAGACTATGATTACCGTTGGCTACAGATTGGTAACGATGGGTCAATTCAACCCAAATTACCACCCATCGGATTAACAGTAACCCATTTAATCGATCGCGAAACACCAACGGTTGTGTTAGAACGATTAATGGATAACCAGTTGCTGCTGCTACTGACAGGACTTGAACCCAAAGGACGAGTCGATTTTCTTGACCGCCAAATCCGCATCGCCATGGCTTGGGTGGGTGCAACGACTGACGAACCCCTGCTGCGAAGTTTAGCCGCATCTGCATTAATTGACCAAGAGTATCACCCCCTCGTGGCACAACTTAATCAAGCAGTATGCTTAGGAGGTAACTATGGCTTTCAGGTGTCATTACCTCAGATGCAAAGATTGGTTACCGTAGTACGAAATCCTCAGCAACTGTCCAGTCAACCGCCGACTCTCACCCCCAAAATCGGACGGAATATCGCCACGCTCAGACAGGAGTTAGCAGAAGAACTACGAACCTGTCATTTACCACCAACCCCAGGTATTCTCATCGTCGTCACCGGGATTAAGAAACCAGAAACCCTACAAGAGGCTGGCGTATGGCGCAGTCTATCCACCCTAGTAGAAGGCGATAGTTGGCAAGATTTATCCCCTCAACCCTGGTTTTTACCCGCCAATTTCCAGGAGAGAACCCAACCCAAGAATCCCCTAATTTGGCTCATGGTTTTGATATCGATTCTCTCCTATTGGTTAGCATCCCTCGTGAAATTACTATCGAGTCAAAAAGATACCTAGCCAGGGCAGATTGAGTTGTAGAGACGTTGCATGCAACGTCTCTACCATAAGATGCGTCCTAACCGCTATGGCGATTGCTATACATCTGGGTAAGGTAAGCTGATATCTATTTAAATTGGATACTCCCTATTTCCTGTCTCCTTGTCCTCATGCTCAAATAGTAAAACCCGCCCCTACACCCAACTCACCACTCAAAACGAATATGAATCGCACTATTGGTTACCTACTTCCCGAATTTCCCGGACAAACCCACATTTTTTGGTGGCGAGAAATGAACGCCCTCACCCGTATGGGTATCGATATTGATATTGTCTCCACGCGGCGTCCCCTCTCAAAACTCATGTCCCATACCTGGGTTCAAGAAGCACAACAACGCACAACTTATCTCTTTCCTCCCAGAGCCAACCTACTAGGTATCCTTCTCGAACTACTACGCTGTGGTATTCCCGGTTGGTTCCGTTGCTGGCAAGCAATCTTAACCGCTAAAAATGTTTCACTCTCTGGCAGGTTGCGACTACTTGCCCTCGCCTTCATTGGAGCAGAAGTATCCAATTTAGCCAGACGCCGCAATTGGCAGCATTTCCATGTCCACTCCTGTGCAGATGGGGCAAATATTGCCATGTTTGCGGCTTTAATTTCCAAACTTTCCTATAGCCTCACATTACATGGTCCTCTAAGAGACTACGGACCTAATCAAGAGCAAAAATGGCAGCACGCCGCATTTGGAATTGTCATTACCCAACAGCTATACGAAGAAGTCCAAAACTCTTTAGCTAACTATCTGCCGAAAACAATAAAAATTGCCCCAATGGGCGTTGATTTAGATGTGTTTACCAGAACTAGCCCCTACTCTCCCTGGGGGCGACAGGGTACTTGCCGGATTTTTAGCTGTGGGCGTCTCAACTTCTGCAAAGGGCATGTCGATTTGATTGCGGCTGTAGATATCCTGAGAAAACAAAGAATCAATGCCGAATTAAAAATTGCTGGAGAAGATGAACAAGGTGGAAATGGGTATAGAAAAGAGTTGGAAACCCTGATTCAAACCCTAGGTTTAACCAACTCTATTTCTCTTTTAGGTGCTGTTTCGGAAAATACAGTTAAAGCCTGTTTAGAAGACGCTCACATCTTTGCCCTTGCCAGTCTGCGTGAACCCTTAGGTGTAGCAATTATGGAAGCCATGGCGATGGAGTTACCCATTGTTGTCACAGGTTCAGGTGGCGTTAAAGAACTTGTGGAAGCGGGAGTCAATGGGCTACTGGTAGAACCCCAAGCCCCTACCCAACTTGCCGATGCCATCTCCCAATTATTACACAATCCTGAACTATCTATACATTTAGGTCAAGCCGCACGGGAAAAAGTAATTCAACAGTTTCAAGCCAAACGTAGTGCCAAAGTCTTGTATGATGCCATGACCGAAATTTATCCTACTCCCATAGAAACTCTAAGCGGTAAATCATAACCTCAAAAAGGTTCCTAGTTGCGCTGTCTTCGACTCCATCCCTCCCATCCCCCACGACAAACCCTTAAGTCCAAATAAGCATTTTGGCATCGCCAAAACCCTTAATATACCGTAGGGTGGGCAATGCCCACCAGTAGAGACGTTGCATGCAACGTCTCTACAATGATGCCGAAAGTCCTAATCGATATGTCTACTGCTATACAGCGCTTTGCGCTGTAATAAAGTACAGTAGATCAAAGTCCCCCTTTTTAAGGGGGATTTAGGGGGATCGAAAATGTACCGCATAGCAGAGCAAACTGCTATAGTGTCATTCAACTGAATATCAAAAGTCATCAGAATAACTTTGAATCATTTTCTTGATTAAGCAATTCCGCTTGAAAACGCGGATACCACTCTCGTAATTGCGGCTTATCCATCTGCATCAGCTTAGGTACTAATTTTAGAGCTAACCATGCGCCGCGTGCATGAGGAAACCCTCGATTCGGATTAGCACAATCGCGCATAAATTCTAGTAAGGCGCGGCTGAGTGCAAATCGGACGACCAAGATATTGACCCTATGCTTTACTGTTCGGTGCGCCAAAAATAAAGCAATCGGATTTAAAATAACCAGCACAGAATTTTTATACCGATTAATTCTAGAAACCGCTGTCTGTTCGTGAAAAAGTTTAGCTCGACGAGCTAAGACAAGAGCCGAGGTTCGAGACACACGATAGCTAACATCCAAATCATTAACTGTACGACTAATTAATTCCTCAAATCCGCCAATCTCTTTCAGTGCTGACGTCCGAAATGTCATCCGACAGCCATGAAACAGCACCACATTATTAATCGAGGTTTTCTTGGCTAATTCAGAAAGGTCATAGCGATGATACGTTCCGTCATAAGGGATAAAGAGGTTTTGTATATGCCAAAGCTTATGGAATGGTTTAAGGAAATGATCCCAGAAATTTAATTTGTCGGGTTGCTTGTTCGTTTGAACCGGATTATCAGATGGGCTGTTTTTCTGATCGTTTTTTCTGGTGGACGGTGGCTGAGGAACCATTAACGCCATCACTCCACCCACTAAATGTTCCTCATCTTGCTCATAAACATCCATGATTTCTTCCGCACAATCGATGTACATAAATGAATCATCATCAAGGCAAAATACGACATCACTATCGCAGAAATTTAGCCCAATATTTTGCTGGTAAGTTAGGGATTTTTTATCAGAGCCTACATAAATTAACTCAATGGACTTAGCGGTTAGAGCGAGGGAATTAAGAAGGCGAGTTTTCGACAACTCCCACTCATCACTCGCATCAACAACGATGATTTGTTTGGGGGGGCGAGTTTGAGCAACTATTGTCGGCAAAGAGCGTTCTAAAATTGCTCCTCTATTTAAAGTGGGAATAATAGCTGACCAGCTTAGCATAATTTTCATCCGAATATTCACTACCTAGAAATACATGATGCTGTTGGTTTATACAACTGAACCGTGATCAAGGTTGTTGTGTACTTTATTTATCCCGGCTCCTTTTTTCACTAATCATTTGTTCATAAATTTCGACTAACTCAATGGCTTTACGTTCCCAGGTAAACTGTCCAGCTCGCTCAATCGACTTAACTGACATAGATTCTCGTAGTTGATCATCTTCAACTAAAATTTGAATTTTCTGAGTTACTTCCTGGGTCAAATGCTCAGGCGAAATAGGCTCGATTTTGAACCCTGTTTCTTCAGTAACATATTCACCAATACCACCATAATTTACAACAATGCAAGGCAGTCCATTCGCCATAGCTTCTAAGACAACAGCACCACCAAATTCTCGGATCGAGGGAAAGCAAAAAATATCAGCTTGCCGATAATAATCAAGGGTTTGGGATTGAGGCACCCAACCAATAAATTGAACAATATCGTTTAACCCTAGTTTCTGTACAAGGTTTTCCAGTTTAATTTTTTCTGAACCATCCCCAACAATAGTCAATTCAATTTTATTTTGAATAGTTGGATTTAATTTACCTATAGACTTAATCACAATATCGGCACATTTGTAAGGAACTAATCTACCGACAAAAAGTAACTGAATTTTGGCATCTTGTTTTGGCTGCTTTTGGGTCAAGACAAAACCGGAATCAATTCCATTTTCAAAAAATAGACTAATTCGAGAATCGGAGATTTTAAATAAACGTTTTAACAGATTCAACGTATAAGTTGAACCCGCCAATATTCTATCTGCTTTTTTATAGGTTTCTCTGTAGCCAGGGATTAAAAATCGACCGATGGTTCTCAAGAAATTTAGGTAAGCAAATTCTTCTCTAGCTTTTGTTCTAAATCCTGGAGGAAAAGGAATACCTCCATTGACAGGTCCAAGCAGAAAAGGAGTCTGCTGACACACCTTAACTATTTTGTAAGGATACCTCGGTATCATCGGGGTTATCGCATGTACAATATCATAATCACCGTTAAGGATTTTTTCTTTAAACTGACGATAGACTTTATGGTTGAAATCTGCATATATTGGATACATTAAGCTATTGTATAATTGCCATTTTGTTTGGTTTTTGTAAGTGAGATTTTCAACGAGACTATAGTAACGCTTTAAGACATCCATCTCCTGTATGTAAACAATGCGATTATTGTGTTCTGATATTTCCTTAATATCTTTTTCATTTCTGTCATGAGTAACTATGGTTGTATCGACAAGCTGGCTAATTGCTTGGAAGTATTTATATCCTTCCAAGGGGACAGACTGCCAACGTGGGTTACATTGTTCTATTATGAGCAAGACTTTGATTTTATATTTCATTGTAGACTTGAACTCATTTTTCCCAAAAATAACATAAACTCTTTAGGTTTCCCTTATTCATGGTAATAATCGTTTTAATAGATTAAATTCAATGCTTGAATGAATAATTATAAGTTATCTTGATACAAAATAGACTCTCAAACTCTCATCAATTATGAGTTGACGTGAATTAATTTTTATGAAAAATTATAATCAATGGTCTTTCTGTGGAAGCATAACTTAACAAAACTTAATATAATTTTGTTGATTTTTGTTCAACTCCTGAGCCGTCAAGCTCTGTCGCCTGCGTTTCTCACAAGTTTTGCCCTCATACTCCTCTATCAGGGAGTAGGTTTCGAGCCTTTTTGACCGACCCATAATTTTGGCAGAGTGTGGAAACCCTGATTATACGGTCAATTCAGATGGTATAAGCCCAAGGGCGATCGCGGTGAGAAATCCGGGTGTAGAAGCGTTGCGGGAGAACATCTCTATACTGACCGATGGGGTCTAAGACATTTTTCGCCAATTCTTTACACAAGCTTCACAGTTAATTTATCGAAATTTTATAGACAACGGCTCAAATAGGGGTATTATTTAGTTGGTGAATAAAAACACTTGGCGGCTACGAGCAAAACTGAAATCTAGCAACTGCTCTAAAACACAGTTTATCGCTAACGGTCAAGAGAGGATTAATAAATAGCTATTGAGTCTCTAAATCACAGAAGCAGTTATAGAAGTCAGATAAAGTTTCGCCAAGAACTAGGTCAATCTACTTTATCAGGAAACAAGATCATGAAATCTCTCTCAACTTTTTTCCGTCAATCCACTGCCGTTGCCTCGCTAATTGCTGCCTCTACAGTAACCGTGGGTCTTATGGCACCTTCAGCTTCAGCGATTACGTTACTTCCTCCGCAAGATCTGGAAACGGAAATTGATGTTGGTGTTACAGGTGGTTGCCTTGATCTCAGCAAATGTATACTTCCCAGTTCTCTTTCTTGGATAGAAAGTATAGAGAGTTTGGTAGACGATACTAGCGGAGCAAAGAGTCGCTTGTTTGTCGATATACTAGGAACCGAAACAATTTATGACGGTAGCGGTTCAGGTTTAGGTATAGCCGATCTGAAGAAAAAGGATCGTGGTACGACCCCAGGTGGAGCATGGTTCCGTCCCTCAGAAACAAATGCTGATGGCTCAGTTGGCGAAGAACAGGGGCAACTAGAAGTTGGTACTTACAAATTTACTTTCACTAAGCTAATTCCTCAACTAACCATCAAATATTTCGATACAGAATCCACTAATTCAACGGGAGTGCCTAATTTTATTGCTGACATGCTGGACATTAACCCAGAAGCCATGCTAATTTCAGGAGAAAATCCCGTTCCTGCCGGATCAGATGGTAACGTTTATTACCAGACCTGGACAGATGTTAGCTTTATTACCTTAAAGTTAGGTAAAGATACAGCAAGCACAGGTGATGGTGTTGACTTCCAGTTAATTAAAGATGTACCTGAACCAGGAACTGTATTGGGTTTAGCTGCTCTGGCGATGGCAGGTGCTTTCGGCTTACGCAAGCGCAACAAAAAAGCCTGATCTCTAAATTTCCCCAGAAGGTGCTAAAGGTTAAGAACTTTAGCACCTGAACACAGGTTAGGTTAACCCTACTATCAAAACTAAGGGATTTTCACAAACATCAATGTTCTCTAGCAATTTCCAATTGTTGCTGGTACAGCATGGTTCCATAAGATACCACATATTTATAAGAAAACAGTATTGTAAAATACAAAATCATTAATGTTATGAAATAGAGACGGGACATGTCCCGTCTTTACTATGTCGCGTCTTTATTTCGTGTCACCGCTAACACCTATGAGAAGAGGCTTTACACCAGCTTTACATTAACTTTACAAAAACTTTATAGAGAATCTCATAAATTAACGCTAGTATTTGTTAAGACTCAGCTCAACCTTGGCTCAATTGGCGCAAAATGGTCATGCTCAAGACATTCAATTAGGTCAATCTACTCCTGGAAATCACAAATTTATGAAATCGATTTCAAATTTTTTGAGCAACTGTGCTACTGTAAGCACGTTGATTGCCGCCTCTACAGTAACTGTAGGGCTCGTAGCTCCTTCGGCTTCAGCTTTGTCCCTGGTTCCTCAACAGGAAGGCGAAGTTCAACTCATAAATTCTGGTTTTACTCCTATCGGTCCATTATTGACGCTTCCTGATTTAATCAAAAGTGTGGAGAGTTTAGAAAATCCCGATGGTAGCTTCAGTCGTCTATTTGTTGACGACCTAACCACCGCTAATAACTACGGTGGCACTATACGGTTTGGGGCAGGAGATTTAGGTACAGCTACATCAGGGTTTTGGTATCGTCCCTCGGAAGTAGAGGAAGAAAAAGGGCAATTGGAAGTTGGAAAATTTAAGTTCATGTTCACTGAAACTTTGTCGAAACTCACTATTCAATATTTCGACACCGAGACTTCTAACACTACTGGTGTTCCTAACTTCTTAGCCAATGCTGAAACTGACGGGATATTAGTCGAGGGAAAAAATCCCGTTCCGGCAGGAGCAGATGGCAATATCTATACCCAAACGTGGGAAAATATTAGCTTCATTACCCTAAAATTGGGTAAAGATAAGCCCGTTGGCACAGGTGATGGCGTTCAATTCCAGTTACAAGCTGAACTCTTAGCAAGCGTACCTGAACCGGGAACCGTTTTTAGCTTAGGTACTCTGGCAATGGCAGGTGCTTTCGGTTTACACAAGCGCAACAAAAAAGCCTGATGCCTAAATTGGTTAAATAGGTGCTAAACTCAGCCTTTAGCATCTGCACAAATCATTGGTTAACTCCACATTAGAATAGAGCGAAGAGACTTCTAGGGACTGGAGATGAACATCTCCAATCCCTATTGCGTTGCGTAGGGAGCATGTCAAGTTTGAACATAATGTTAACGTTAACCTGTTTGCGTTGGGTTACTCTACCCTTCGGGTTCTCCTACGGAGTACGAGAAGGCTGACGCTCCTTACGTCGCCATCGCTGCGCGTCACGCCTACGTACCTCAACCCAACCTACAGCACTGCCTACATAATAGTACAGATAAACTATATGTGATGTCTTGAATACACTTAACAATTCTTAATTCAATTAATATTGATCAACCGATGGACTGTAGCGACTTCAGATGTCTATTTATAATCGGGTGGCAAAAACCATTAAACTATTCATATCGGGTCTATCGGCAAAATGCCCCAAAAAACAAGGGGCTACTACGCTGAGCAATCCGCCCATTTTGCATCAAGCAACGATTATTGAAACCCAAAATCCGGGCGTTATTCAAAAAGGGGACTGTATGCCAAGTAAAAAACTTTTTAACCGAGATGTTTTCATGCTCATCGACCAAAGTGGGTCAATGGTGAGAAGAGATTCAGAATTTAATAATAATATTCGCTGGAAAGTTTTACCGGAAGTCATTGAAGGGCATGTCTATCGCATTCTCAATGAAACCAGTCTGGATGGGGACAAGGTTTGTCAAGAAATTGCCCTAACTTTTTTTAGTCCGAATCGCCCCTGTGACAAAATTATCTACCTTGAAGATACAGCTCAGGTTCCCAGCATCTTTGATGAAAACCAGCCCGATAGTAGCACGTTTATTACACCCACACTTGAGCAAGTTATTAATCAATGGTTTGCCAATCGTGAGGCGAATCGGGAAGCGTTTATTATCATTTACACAGATGGTCAGTTTGATGACAGAGATAAGTTTTTGAACTTGATTCAGACAACCAGTGCCAGACTGAAAAGTCAGGATGAACTGAAGATTGTGATTATCGGGTTTGGGAGTGAATTGAATCCCAAGTTTTATCTTGAACTGGATAAAAATGTCAGGGGATTTACAGATTCTAAGGGATTAGATTGCAATATTGTGGTTTTTGACTTGTTAAGTAAAATGCCCAATATTATTGAGCTACTGAACCGTCAGCTCGAAAATCCAACGGCAGGTTTACCGATGTGGGCAAAGGATCAATATCCTGATTTGTTTGCTTGAAAATCCGCCATCACCCCCAGCCCCTCTCAATCCCCCCTTGCTCCCCTTTTAATCCCCCTCCCGTCCCAATACTGCTCGGATAAGCCTGTCTTCTCTCCCCCTGCTTCCCCTGCTTCCCCTGCTTACCCTGCTTACCCTGCTTACCCTGCTTCCCCTGCTTACCCTGCTTCCCCTGCTTACCCTGCTTCCCCTGCTTCCCCTGCTTCCCCTGCTTCCCCTGCTTCCCCTGCTTCCCCTGCTTACCCTGCTTACCCTGCTTCCCCTGCTTACCCTGCTTCCCCTGCTTACCCTGCTTCCCCTGCTTCCCCTGCTTCCCCTGCTTCCCCTGCTCCCCCTGCTCCCCCTGCTTCCTTCGATGAACAACCTTCCTTACCCGAGCAGTATTGCCTCCCGTCCCCCTTTTTGATCCCCCTCCCGTCCCCCTTAAAAAGGGGGAAGCTAGAGGATGCGGGAGCTTTTTTTGCACGGGGGAAGCCAGAGGATGCGGGAGCTTGTTGTTCCATGGGGGAAGCTAGAGGATGCGGGAGCTTTTTATTCCATGGGGATTGAGAGGGGAGCCAGAGCTTTGTCAGATGAACCTGATAAGTTAATCGGAATTTCTAGTTGCTTCTAAGAGGTAAGAAAAGTAAAACTGGGTACTGGTCATTCCCGTGCGTTGAATTGAAAAGCCGTTACTCTCCAATATTTTGATAATATCCGCTCTGCGGTGTAGGTAAGCACGAGTGGTTTTAGAAGGACCCGGAAACAACTCGCCAATTTTCTTGAGCAAACTGTATACAATGTTTTTGGGAGCAAAGCTAAGAATTAAGCGTGACTCGGCTAGAGAGGCGAGATGGGAAATCATCTGCGCGGCTTTATCTTGAGGATAGTGAATCAGCACATCTAGACAAATAACGGTGTGATAGCTCCCGCTCAACTCTTCCAAATCCTGCACGGCAAAGCTAAGATTGTCAGAATTCTCCAAGCTAGCTTGTGCCTGTTCCTTGGCTTCACTGACCATTTTTTCGGAGATATCACTGGCAAAGACTTTCGCACCGGCTTCGGCTAGGGGAATGCTGAGACTTCCCACACCACAGCCAGCGTCACAGATAGATAACTCGGCTAAATTGCCATCAGCCTTAAGCCAGCTTAGGACAGTATCGACGGTTTGCTGGTGTCCATTACGGATATCCAGTTGGACTTTATTTACCTCGCCCTCGCCGTAAATCCGCCGCCAACGGTCAAATCCAGTGGCGTTGAAATAGTCTTTAACTACGGTTTTATCATCAACGGTGTTCATGAGTCAGCTTGGATGGAGGAGTTAGAACGATTAAATACTTTACCATGAGCTAGGTTTTCCCTTCCTTAACAAATGACAAATCACCCATTGGATGTCAAAGGTTGCCAACTCAATTTTGATGTTTCCTCATGCCAATGCCATCGCAACAACTTAGCAGGTTGTCCAACCCCAATCCCTGGTAAACCGATCGCGTGCCGAGGTGACTCTGTTGCTAAGGCGATCGCACTCTCGATTCCACACAGTCCCCACTCTACCAAATTCTGCACTCCCACCAATAACGGTAAGGTGGTTCCCGCTAATGTACCATCCGTTAATCGTGCCGTACCCTGTTTCACTTCTATTTGACGCTCATCCCAAGGATAAATCCCATCACCTAATCCTAACGGTGCTAAAGCATCACTCACCAGAAATAATCCCGCTTCATACCCACTCGCTTGTAGTAGAATTTGTAACATTGTCGGACAAATATGCTGTCCATCCGCAATCACCCCACAGCGCACTTGAGGATGAGTTATGGCGGCACCGAGTAATCCGGGTTGCCGATGGTGTAATCCCGGCATCGCATTAAAGGCATGAGTTACCATTGAAGCACCTAAGGCAAAGGCTTCCTCTGCTTCAGCCGCCGTTGCTTGGGAATGACCTAAACTTACGGTAATTCCTAAAGAACGCACATACGCGATCGCCTCACCTGTTTCGTCTAACTCCGGCGCTAGAGTCATCACTTTGACCAGTTTGCCATAATCCCCCAAAACTTGCTTGACATTTTTTAGGGTAAGTGGTATCAAATACTCTGGAGGATGCGCTCCTCGCTTCTGAGGATGTAAGAAAGGTCCCTCCAAATGCACCCCCAAGATTTGCGCCATTCCCGGATGGTGGGAAGAGGTGGCTAAAAAATCAGCAATCACGCCTAAAGATTGTTGAATTTTCTGGATCGAGGTGGTTACCAAGGTGGGTAAAAACCCATCAATCCCCTGATTCGATAGAAATTGGCAAATATGCTGTAATTTCTGGCTATCCCCCAGAGTCAAATCAGGAAACGCCAAACCCAGCGCCCCATTAATTTGTAAATCGACCCCAGTTAAGGAGAGCCAATCTCCTGTAACATCCATAGTGGCGGCATCAGGAGCGATATCAGCCATGGGTGCGATCGCGGAAATTTTTCCCTCAGCATCAACCCTTACTTGTTGCAAGCCTTGATAACCCGGTACTCGTGCATTAATAATAATCATATTCTTTATAATTAATCCGGCATCATTTTAATTCAGGGAACTCTTAACAGGAAACAGCCAAACAGGACGAATGACAAATGACAAATAACAACCCCCTAATTGGTATTATCATGGGCAGTGATTCCGACTTGCCCACGATGCAGGGTGCGATCGCAATTTGTGAAGAATTCGAGGTTTCCTGCGAAGTCGCGATCGTTTCCGCGCACCGAACTCCCCAACGCATGGTAGACTATGCCCAAAGCGCTCATCAGCGTGGACTCAAGGTGATTATCGCCGGGGCTGGAGGTGCGGCTCACTTACCCGGTATGGTGGCGTCTCTGACACCGTTACCCGTCATCGGTGTTCCAGTTCCCAGCCGCCATTTACAAGGGGTAGATTCTCTTTACTCAATTGTGCAAATGCCAGCCGGAATCCCTGTGGCGACAGTAGCCATTGGCAACGCTAAAAATGCCGGGTTGTTAGCCGTGCAGATTTTGGCATCCCAGCAACCTGAGTTACTCGAACGAGTGCAGCAGTATCGCCAGAGTTTAACTCTATCGGTCATGGATAAGCAAGCGGCACTAGAAAAATTGGGGTATCAACAATATCTGTCACAGAATAATTAACTTCTTCTGTGAAGTTAAAAACCAATCGCTTTATTTTTCACGAAACTATCAAAACCTGCGAATCAAAGAAAACCTCTTCCTTCTGATAGATTCAACAAACCGTTCAGGTTCCTTACCATCTGGGAAATATAAGCCAATACCTCTACTTTCCTCTAGTTTATGGAAACTTATGATGTCATCATCATCGGTGCAGGTCATAATGCTTTAGTCTGTGCAGGCTATTTGCTCAAGTCAGGTTACAGCGTTTTGCTACTAGAAAAGCGCTCTATCCCAGGTGGAGCCGCTACAACTGAGGAAGCCATGCCGGAAGAAGCTCCGGGCTTCTACTTCAACCTCTGTGCGATCGATCACGAATTTATTCACCTAGGACCGGTTGTTGAAGAACTAGAGTTAACCAAGTTTGGGCTTGAGTATCTATACTGCGATCCCACTATTTTCTGTCCTCATCCAGATGGCAAGTATTTCTTAGCTCATCATTCCGTCGAAAAAACCTGTGCAGAAATCGCTCGCTATAACCAGCGTGATGCACAGAAGTATCAAGAGTATATGGACTTTTGGCATCGCCTTATTCAAGCCATTACTCCTATATTCAACGCACCCCCTAAATCGGTTATTGACATTTTAGGGAACTATGGGTTGCATAACCTGCAAGATCTCCTTTCATTGTTAGGAGGTGTGGATGACACCCTGGACTTGATCCGTACCATGCTGACAAGTCCTAAGGATTCATTAAATGAGTGGTTTGACTCAGAATTTCTCAAAGCCCCCTTGGCTAGACTTGCCTCTGAACTGGGGGCTTCTCCCGCAGAGAAAACGATCGCGATGGGTGCGATGATGATGGCACTCCGCCATGACCCTGGTACCGCCAGACCTCGCGGGGGTACGGGTGCATTAACCCAAGCGTTGGTTAAGCTGGTAAACCATCATGGAGGCACGATATTATGCGACAAGCAGGTTGAGCAGATTTTAATCTGCAACAATGGACGAGCCGAAGCCATTCGGGTTGCAGGGGGTCAAGAGTATCGGGCGACAAAAGGGATTATCTCCAGCATTGATGCCCAGCGTCTATTTCTTCAGCTTATTGATCCAGCCGATGCCCAAGCGATCGCGCCTGAGTTAAGCGAGCGGATCAAGCGTCGGATTGTCAATAGTAATGACGGCATTTTGAAGATCGACTGCGCCCTCTCAGAAGCGCCTCGTTTTGAAGCTTATGACCATAAAGATGAATATCTAATGGGGTCAGTGCTAATTGCCGACTCGGTCAATCAGGTAGAAGCGGCTCATAATTTGCCCATCATGGGACATATTCCTGAACAGGATATCTCTTTGTGGGTGGCTGTGCCGACAGTCCTCGATCCTTCGATGGCGCCAGAGGGCAAACATACTCTCTGGATTGAGTTCTATGCCCCCTATCAAATTCGAGGCGCTGAAGGGACGGGTTTATTTGGTACAGGTTGGACAGAGGAGCGCAAGAATCAAGTCGCAGATCGGATCATTGACAAGTTAGCCGAGTATGCACCAAACGTCAAAGATTCCGTTATTGCCCGTCGAGTGGAGAGTCCGGCTGACTTAAGCGATCGTCTTGGGGTTTACAAAGGCAATCATTACCACATTGATATGACCCTAGACCAAATGATATTTTTCCGTCCTCTACCCGAAATTGCCAACTACCAAACCCCCATTGACGGATTATTCCTGACGGGGGCAGGAACCCACCCCGGGGGCTCAATTTCCGGTCTACCTGGACGTAATTGCGCCCGCGTATTCCTCAACACCCAGCAACCTTTGAGCCAGAACCTTAAAGAAGCCGGAAACTGGCTTAAATCCCGATTTGAGTCTGTTTCTAAACTTGCACGATAAAGCAGTGATTTAATCCCATACAACCATTCGGAGAAAAACATGGAAACTAGAGATTTTCAAACTCAAAGCGAAAATGTTCCTTATCCCAGTATTCCACCCCTCATCGATAGCCGAGAGACAGAATATCGGGGAACAGGAATTACCAGTTCTGTCGCGATTTTTGGTCACCCTATCCATCCAATTATTGTCATCTTCCCGATCGCGTTCTTGAGTGGTGTCGCGGGTACAGATATCGGTTATTGGCTAACCCGCGATCTATTTTGGTCAAGAGCCTCAGTTTGGTTATTGGGAGTGGGATTACTCTCAGCTATTGCCGCAGCAGTGGTTGGTATTGTAGACTTCCTGCGTATATCCAGAGTCCGTGAGCGTAGAGCCGGTTGGGCACACATGCTCCTCAATGTAGCGGTACTGGTATTGAGTGGTGTGAACTTTTTCCTCCGATTGGGCAATCCAGTCACGATTATTCTTCCCGTAGGACTGATTATCTCGTTAATAGTGTCAATCTTACTATTAGCCAGTGGTTGGTATGGTGGTGAATTGATGTTCCGTCATAAGGTTGGTATCGTTGGTCCGGGTGAGACTCATGTCTCTTAATGCTAAGAAGATAAGGCAGGATCTACCTTGTGGCACATGAAGTTGCTAACCCTAACTCATACCATAAACTGGCGAATAATGTAAATAACGCAGCAGCGTTTAACAAAAGAGAAAATCCATTCAATAACACTAGGAGGTAGGAGCTTGACTACAGTAACCCGAACGGCACAAGCACAATGGGATGGCGACTTGAAACGCGGCAATGGTCACATTAATACATCAAGTCATATCCTCAACGATACTCCCTACACCTTTTCCACACGCTTCGATGATACCCCAGGTACAAATCCTGAAGAACTGCTTGCCTCTGCCCATGCTGCTTGTTATTGTATGGCGCTTGCCCATACCTTGACAGAAAAAGGCTATCAACCTGAAAGTCTGCAAACCCAGGCATTCTGCTCACTAGAATCCCAGGAAAATGGGGGATTCAAGATTACCAAAATCCGTCTAGCCACACAAGGACAAGTTCCTAACCTGGACAATACTCTCTTTGGGCAGATTGCCCAAGAAGCGGATAAAGTTTGTCCGATTTCTAATGCCTTGCGTCAAAATGTAGAAATCGAACTTGATGCGGCTTTAACGTCATAGTACATTTTCCCTGATAGCGGTGCAAGGGTATAAAAGGGTTAAACCCTTTTTTCTTGAACTTGAGCAAATATCAATGCCACTCAAAGCCTTCCTTGATAGCTAAGGGTTTGGGAGTTGTGCATCAAGCCCTACATAGGAGACTATTGCCTTTAAGAAAATTAAACAAGAAAACCATTTATGTCAAGTTCAATTGAATTTAAACTACTCGCTCCTTATAACAGAAAAGCCGCCTTAATTGGGTCGTTTTCGGATTGGCAAGAAATTTCATATTTGACACTCCTCAGCCTAAAGGCGTGAGTAGCGCTTCTTTCATCGAGCACTCTTACTATGAAATAGTCGCCTATTTCATACCAGAGGAGCATCTCTCCAGAAGCGTTTTGCTCCATTACAGAAGCTAGTTTCGATATGCCCTATCGTACTATTGAAAACAAGAAAGAATGTGTT
>NZ_JAVKEW010000143.1:0-13575 GCF_040226375.1 Coleofasciculus sp. G2-EDA-02
ATCCTCTTGGTTCTTTGCTCCCAGCTTTGGCGTAGCCGGAATCTTCCGCTTTTTGCTATTCTTCCAAGGGTTCCACAACTGGACACTCAACCCCTTCCACATGATGGGAGTGGCGGGTATCTTAGGTGGAGCTCTGCTTTGTGCGATTCACGGTGCAACGGTAGAAAACACCTTGTTTGAAGATGGTGAAGGGTCAAATACATTCAGGGCATTTAACCCCACCCAAGCCGAAGAAACCTATTCAATGGTAACGGCGAACCGTTTCTGGTCTCAGATTTTCGGGATTGCGTTTTCCAACAAGCGCTGGCTGCACTTCTTCATGCTGTTTGTCCCCGTGACAGGCTTGTGGATGAGTTCAGTGGGTGTGATTGGCTTAGCCGTGAACCTGCGTGCCTATGACTTCGTCTCCCAGGAAATCCGGGCGGCGGAAGACCCCGAATTTGAGACATTCTACACTAAGAACATTCTCCTGAATGAAGGAGTCCGGGCTTGGCTGGCGCCTCAAGACCAACCACACCAGAAGTTTGTATTCCCTGAGGAAGTTCTACCTCGCGGTAACGCTCTCTAATCAGGTTTGTAGAGACGTTGCATGCAACGTCTCTACGCTTCCCCCTTGCAAAATCAAAAGGGTGTGTTATTCTGATTAAAGGTGAAGAAACACCTGATGACTGACGGATTTAAAAAAACCGTACAGGGATTAAGGAGGTGATGCCCATGAGCGATAGTAGTAAATGCATGGGTCATCTGATTGGAGTTAGCCGGCTGTGCGCCGGAGCTGTTCTCTAACAGCTAGCTCAGTTCTCTTCGGAGAACTCATTTATTGAGCAACTGGGCTGGTTAAGGAGTTCCTTCCGGCAGTCTGGTTTCAATCAGAAGACCCGCTAGACCGCTCTCACACTAAGTGCTATAGATTCTATCTGAGGATTTTATCTATGTACTTCTCGTGAGAGCGGATAGTTTTTGGGGATTTTCTGACTACAAAGGAACAAGTAACTTTTATAAGGATTATCTCCAAACCACCCAGGATGCTGGAGGTTTGACAGCTAATGATTTTGAGATGGCTCAAACGCTGTCCAAGTTAAGTGCATAGCTCTCTAAGGCTGATAAGGCAAGGGCTTAAGTACCAGTTTCTAAAGCTTGACATCTAGGACGACTTGTGTAGTACAAGCCGTACATTTAGTTATATAATTGGCAGTATTAGCCAAAAGCTTAGCGATTGGCAGATGGAAAAGAGTTCCAAGACGAACCTGAAAATAAAATAAAATATACCATCTACCATATAGACGATGTACCATAGTGCGAGAAGGGCAATCTAATTCTTTCTGTAAAGGTGTGAGGACAGAAGATGTCGAAATTACTGTGGAAGTCTCTACTTATTAGCCCAGCGGTATTAGGTGTAACCTTAGTTGCATCTACGGTGGGAGTCCGTGCAGCAGATAGCGCCAATTTGCCTATTGCTGACACTCAAACAGCGACGCCAGAAGTTCAGTTTGATGGTGTGGCTGAGATTAAGGTCTCAGAGGAAATTGCGGTCAATCCGGAACAGTTAACTCCAGCAAGTCTAGAGGTGAAGCCAGAGGCACAACCCACCCTAGCTCAAGCTGTACCGGCTACGCCCAATGATGCTGAGATTTTAAATCAAATCAATGACTACAGCCGCGAAGGTGGAAACTCCAGCGGACAAGTCACCAGTGTGGGTCAGTTACGCGATGTTTCTCCAGGAGACTGGGCGTTTGAAGCGCTACGTAGCCTAGTTGAACGCTACGGTTGTATTGCCGGGTATCCAGATGGTACATTTCGTGGAAATCGGGCGCTGACTCGTTACGAATTTGCCGCTGGTTTGAATTCTTGTTTGAATCAAATTGAGCGTTTGATTGATACGGGCGGTTTGCCCGATGGTGAGTTAGAAACCCTGCGACGGCTGATTCAGGAATTTGAAGCAGAACTGGCGACCTTAGGGGCGCGAGTTGATAATCTGGAAGGTCGTGTAGCGTTCTTGGAAGATAATCAGTTTTCCACGACGACCAAGTTAAGGGGTGAAGTGATTTTTGCCCTCACCGACGAGTTTAATTCTGATTTTGACAATAATACTGTCTTCCAAAACCGGGTTCGTCTAGAACTGAATACAAGCTTCACGGGTCAGGATCGTTTGGTTACTCGTTTAGCCGCAGGGAATGCAGAACTACTAAATACTGGTGCGGGTTTTGAGAGTACACAGACATTTAATATCGGGGATACTGATCCAGATAATGATGTCGTTGTAGACTGGTTAGCCTACTACTTCACCTTTGGTAGCTCAAAAGTTTACCTTGCTGGTGCAGGCGGGATTCATAGTGACTATGTTCCTACCCTCAATCCTTACTTTGAAGATTATGACGGTGGTAATGGTGCGCTGTCTGCCTTTGCGTCTGAAAGCCCCATCTATCGAATCGGTGGTGGTGGAGGTGCAGCCGTTAGTCTAGGCGCAGGACCCCTAGAAAGGGTCTTGGGACCAAGTACATTGACTATTGGTTACTTAGCAGGTCCTGGTGCCGATAATCCAGGGGAAGACTTTGGTATCTTCAATGGTGAATATGCGGCACTAGCCCAGTTAAATTTCAACCTTGGCGATCGAATTGCTATTGGTGCAACTTACGTCCACGGTTACCATAATGCTGGCAGTGCCATTTTTGATATTGGTGGTGGTGGTGCTTCAGCACCAGACTTTGGAGACGGTATTGTCGGTACTGTGCTAGCTAATAATCCAGGTTCCTTTGGCGTTGGTGATCGGGTTCCTACTGTAACTAACTCCTACGGAGTACAAGCAGCATTACGCTTGAGTGAAAATATCTCAATTAGCGGCTATGGTGCTTATACCGATGCAATTCTAATCGGTCGAGGCGGTAGCGAAATCTGGACTTATGGTGCTGGCGTAGCCTTTGCCGATCTGGGTAAAGAAGGTAACGTTTTGGGAATTTTCGGCGGTGTACAACCCTACGCCGGAAATATTGATACGCCAAGCGCGAATTTCCGCCGAAGTAATGATGAGTTACCTTGGCACGTTGAAGCCTTCTACAAGTACCAACTTACAGATAATATCTCGTTTACTCCGGGTGTTATCTGGTTAATGAATCCCAACCAGAATAACGGTAATGAGGATGCAGTAATCGGTACTCTGAGAACGACTTTCACCTTCTAATACCAAGTTGAAGTCAAAGAGATAATCCGTAAGGGTTTACAAAAGGCAATGTAGCGAAGCATCTGGCGAGATTCTTCAATCCGCTTCATTTACTTCGCTTCGCTCAGGACTCACAATTGCACATTAGAACTCAACTTGGTATAAGTCAATTCGGAAGGCAAAATTAGCCTGAAAATCCATAATTTGATCACCCCGCCAGTGCGCGGGGTTTTTTCAGCTTGCCCAACCCTTACCAGCAAACCCCACCGGAAAACCGGGGTATACTGGGAATGGTTGCCCTGAAATGAATCAAGTGGAATCTGTGGAACTCTCCTGTAAGACGGAATATACCCTGCTTGCCCTTTTAGAACTCACGGGTCATTACAATGAGGGAGAACCCTTACAAATCCGACAGATTGCCAAGCAACAAAATATTCCCGATCGCTATTTAGAGCAGCTTCTGGCAACCCTGAAACGTGGAAATATAGTTCGTAGCCAACGGGGGGCTAAAGGGGGCTACCTTCTGGCGCGGGAACCCTGGACAATTACTCTGTTGGATGTTATCAACTGCCTAGATGGTGCAACCGCAATAGCCTATGGTAGCAAAACAAGGGCGATAACTGAAGCCAGTGCTATCGTCCAAGAAACATGGGAGGAAGTCCGCGATCGCACTAATGAAATTTTGCAAGACTATACACTGCAAGATTTATGGGAGAAACTGAATAACAGACGACAGTTGAACATTATGTATTACATCTAAATGGCTGATCCCTTTGACGACGAACTCATAGCAGATTTTCAGACGTATCTAGAAAACTGTCGTCATGATCTCAATCAGGCTCAGATTACCTTTCATTCCCAACCCAATCCCTCTCCTTTTGCTGGTGTTGCGGCTTCCTTGTATTACTGTCTCAATCAGTTGGGGGATGGTATTGATGAGTTAGAACGCTTTACCTTAAACTACGACGAACATTACCTGCATATCGGTCAAGAACTCTTCCGAATCGCCACCAGCTTACGCCACGACGCTCAAGATGCCATTAAGCATATAAACTATTAATTATAAAATTTATAATTAATCGTTAACAAAAAATGAATGACGAATGACCAATGACCAATAACCAATATTCGTTTATCCTAGAATTAGTGCTAATTTACAGAAATTTACAGATTCTGACTTGCCTCAAAAACGCATGAAATGCATCATTAACCGCCGCGCCCAGTTTTCTGCCAGTCACCGCTATTGGTTACCCGAACTGAGTGAAGCTCAAAACAAGCAGAAATTCGGTCGAGGTGCCCAGTTTCCCGGTCATGGACATAATTATGTCCTATTTGTTTCCCTTGAGGGTGACCTAGACAAATACGGTATGGTGCAAAACCTATCCCAGGTCAAAAAGTTAATTAAGCAAGAGGTCACCAGCCAATTAGACTATGCCTATCTGAACGATGCTTGGCTAGACTTCCAGGAAACCCTACCCACGACCGAAAACATTGCTCGTGTTATTTGGCAAAAGTTAGCACCTTATTTGCCACTTGTCAAGATACAACTATTTGAACATCCAGAACTTTGGGCTGATTATTTAGGAAACGGAATGGAAGCATATCTCACCCTATCGACCCACTTTAGCGCCGCTCATCGGCTAGCTCATCCCCAACTCAGTTATGAGGACAACTGTGAAATCTACGGCAAATGCGCTCGTCCGAACGGTCACGGACACAATTATCATTTAGAGGTTACTGTAAAAGGGGAAATCGACCCGCGCACCGGGATGATTGTCGATTTGGGAGCGCTGCAGAAGGTAATCGATGATTATGTCGTAGAACCCTTTGACCATACCTTCCTGAACAAAGACATCCCCTACTTTGCCCAAGTTGTACCGACGGCGGAAAATATTGCCATCTATATTCGGCAATTACTCCAGTCACCGATCCAAAAATTAGGAGCGAAACTGCATAAAGTTAAACTCATTGAAAGTCCCAATAACTCCTGTGAAGTCTATTGTACAGGTGAAGCATCATCGGTAGAACCGGACGCGATCGCATCCCCTGTTCTAAGCTTAGTTTAGACCGATTAACACAATAGGGTAGAATCTACCTCTATGATGATGTTGGTCTATTGAGCAGCGATTAAACCCCTGCCCCTGCCTTCCATAGTCGTTGAGAGTATATATCCCCGGCTTCTTAGAGACGTCGGGGTTCTGGGTGCTGTTTGGCTTCCGGATGCTTCTTTCCCACTCACGTAACGAGTGAATAGAAGAGGGAAACATTGACATCCCCCCACCGCTAAATCAAAGATTATAGCGGGATCATTCTCGCCGATTGAGGTAAATGAGCCAGGTATGGCAGAGTTTGAGTATCAGTCTTTTGCTTCCACCGAAGTCATAAGAAAACTTTTGGTAATATGGGCGAAAGCTTCATTATTCTGCCTATTATACCCATCTAGCTCACACAAACGATAAAATGTCCTACTTGAGGTCACAGTAGAGGAACTATGGAAACGAATCCACAAAAATCTGAATATACTGAGGGTACATCCCCAGAAGTCAAAACTACTCCAGGGGACACGAAAAAAATCCCAGAGTCTACAGTAGATGTCAATGTTGACCAACCGGGGACAGTAGCCCAACTCCCTGGTAACAACCAACCCATGCTGCCTCCAGCTGGTCAAACCACTGATCAAGCTTGGCAGGAGTGGGTACAGCCTGTGTTTGACTTTTTGTCCAAACTTCCGGCGATAATCAGCTCATTTTATTATGAGTACCAACAAGCCATCATTTTGATTGGGCTAGTGATAGCCGGCTTTATTACCGTGTATGTCACCCTAGCTGTACTGGATGCCATTAACGACATTCCCTTATTAGCCCCAATTTTTGAACTTGTCGGGATTGGTTACACTATCTGGTTTATTGCCCGTTATCTTTGGAAAGCCGAAAGTCGCCAAGAATTGGCTCAAGAGTTTGATGCTCTTAAAGGACAATTGCTCGGCAAAGATTCAACTCATAGTTAACTTGATCAATATTCCCACCTGAGTCTTGGATTTGGGTGGGGATTATCCGGGAAAACCAAGCAGAGAAGGGAGGGTTTTGTTGTTCAGCTATTGGTGACAAGCCAGCTTTCTGCCTAACGGTAGCCCCTAAAATTGACCCTTCGACTACGTTTAGGGCATAGTTATGACTTCCCCAAAAGCGATACTAGGGATTAACTCGAATAATTCTAGGCAAATGACAAATTTCTTGATTACTCTCCTCACTAGATTGATTTACCGTTAGCGAATTGACTAAATCAGAAATACCCTCGGCTCCAGTTTTTTGCAGGGTTTGCAAAAGCTGATAACTGTGGCTAATTAAATCGGTTACCTGAATTTCTTCATAAATAGGTTGGTAGTCACCTAAGCGTCTAATTCCCTCTCCAAGCAAGATGACAGCGCCACGCCAGTTAAGATTATTGAGGTGGTAGCAAGCGACCGAAATCTGTAATATGCCTTGATAAAACTGTTTTTTTGGTTCGACAGCCTCCATCCACAACGCCTCTAAGGTGTCGTGACAGGCATAAAATTCCTGTTGATTAAATTGCTCAACACCTTGCCAAAATTGCTCAGTCATGGGTGATTAATTCTAATGTATGAGTCATTGGTCATTTAAGGTTAAAAATGACCAATGACCAATGACATAAAGACAATTAAGCCATACTATCTCGAACGGATTGAATCTCCTCCATGGCAATGTCCTGCTGTTCTCCAGAAAATTCGTTGTCTGGTGTCAAAAACAACATACAGTGGCACTCTTTGCGCTCACGCATGGGGATGCAAGGACAATTCCAATAGGTGGCTTTCACCTCGGCTTCTTTGTCTTCATAATGACGGCAAGGACATAGGGGTGAACCTAAATCATCTTTGTGCTTAGCCAATCCTTCAATGACGACAGCCGTTACCGACGGGTCAACACAAAAGTAAGTACCCGTTCGTTTTGCATAAGTTTCGGCGAAATTCTTCATCGCCGCCAGTGTTTTCTCATTGGAAAGATTGGTGGTTTCTGATGTACTCATAAGTAAAATGCGCTAGATACCCTATTCCTTGGCGTGGTCGTTCAACTTTTGTTTGCATTTTAACGCAAACCAGGTTCCCCGAAGGTCATGAAGGGTGCTTAAGTTCGGGTAAGGGATTGTTGTAACTGACGTTGTAAGGGTTCTTCAGTATCAATGATTCTACCCGTGCAATTGGTAACTCCTGAAGCCTGTCGGTCAGGTTCGGCTAATGTTGATGGAGACCAAAATAACCAACGACTACCCGGAGGGAGGGAATTGAGACTGGAGGATTCTTGTGTGAGCCAGATTAAGGGAAGATAAGGAGGATCGCCAGTTTCTGTATCTTCTCCTGGTTGGGTCGCAGCCAGGGCTTCTAAGACGACTTGATTGCCGTGTAATAACCCTGTTCTAGCTGTCCAGAGTCTAGCGTCAAGCTGACGAGAACAGGCATAGAAGTAGAGGGAAGCGGCGGCAATAACGGCTGATTCAAAATCCTCAGATTGCCAACTTACCGAACTATCGAGGCAAATGATAATTTCTTGAGATCCGGTAAAGACTTCTAACTCCCGTACCATCAATTCCCCATAACGGGCGCTGGTACGCCAATGAATCAGACGAGTTGCATCACCCACACGGTAAGGTCGTAGCGATCGCGTCAGGTCTTCTGTGGCTGATTGAGAACGGCGATCGCTTAACAGTTGTAAACTATCATCTGTGCCGATTTCGTCTACGATGGGGCAACTGGTTAGGGGTAATACCGTGGGATAAACAACCGCTGTGGCTGGCCCATGGCGGCTACGACGACACCAAAATAATCCTACGGGGTTTCCGGTTCTCAGTTGGATCTCATGCCAATGGTAAACACCCCGCTTTTTGGTGGAATGGAAATAAACCCAGTGATAGACACGGCTCGGCGCAATGGTTTCAATCGCGGTTTGCAGGGGTTTTCCCAGTTCCGATTGGAGCATGTCCTGAACTTGTAAAAGGGTTTTGGCACGAGCCGTGGGATTTTCGATATCGATTTCAATGGTGAGTTCCTCGCCCACACTCACCGGAAAGATGGGATGTCGGTGGACTTTCAGATGACGTAGCGACAAGGGCGGCAAGATAGCCGCTAACCCCAATAGGGCAAAGATTATACCACTGATCACATACAGCCATCCTGACATGGTATTGGTCGCCGCACCAAAGAAACAAATCGCAATACCCGCTAATATCCATCCAGCATAAGCAGGAGTGACCCAATGGGTTTCTAACCAATCTGCGATCCGAGTAATGACTCCCATTTGACACAATCCCTACCCTGTTTAAGGTTTGATCTTATCCCATTCAATCAATTGACTCCAGAGTTGGGTGAAGCATTTTTGCAGCCAGTTATGATGCTTCGGAGTAAGTTTTTGGCAAAAATGCTTCACCCCTACGACTGATGAAACCATGCCGTTAGTGCCACAGCCAAAGCATCTGCTGCATCATCTGGCTTGGGTATATTCTCTAAATTTAACTCTCGTGTCACCGCTTGCTGTACCTCGTACTTGTCCGCGTTACCATAACCCGTTAACGCTTGCTTCACCTGCCCGGGTGTAAACTCCACCATTGGCACCTGATGCTGGGCTGACACCAACGTGACAACCCCCCGTGCCTGAGCTACGGTAATTGTCGTACTCATCCGATAAAAAAACAGCTTCTCTACGGCAACTAGATCCGGCTGCCACTGTTCGAGTAAAGTATGCAAATCTTCATAAATTGTACAGAGTCGCTGCCCCATCTCTGTCCGTGCTGGCGTCTGAATTACACCAAAGTCCAATAACTGCACCAATTCAGCTGTTGATTTTCCCTGAACCTTGGTCATCTGTTTGACTTCAGCTTGGCAGATAATTGCCCCAAAGCCTAAAATCGCTAGTCCTGGGTCTAGTCCTAAAATTCGCTTTCCCATCTACCTTGCCGTATCCTAGAACACCAGTCTAGTCGTTTTGATGATCCACTTCCCCATGAGATTAATTGCCATCCCAGTATAATTCCCAGAATGTATCCTGACAGACATATCCAAAAGAGCTAATAAAGAATATGGCACAGTTGACAATCGACAACTTTCTACTCACGTCAAGGACTTGAGCAATTACACTGCTCTTAGCTAAAGTCTATCCAGTTTTGTTCTCTGTTTCTGGTATCAGCGATGTCCTCAATTAGTCTCTTCAAACGCGCTCTACGTACCCTGCACAATGAGTCAAGAGGTAGGACGCCTCGACAAGTCAATCGGTGGTTTAAGTGGTTAGCGCCTGGACTTTTCGTCAAACGCTGGTTGCTTCTGAGTGCCATAGGCGTACTACTGACGAGTCTGGGGGTGGCGATTTGGGCAAAGCTAACCCCCATTTTTTACTTAATTCAACTCACGTCCACCATTCTGGAAACAATCACCACGGTTATCCCCAACTATGTATCCGGACCGATCGCGATTATTTGTGGTCTGATTTTCATCTTCTGGGGACAAACCCGGACGGTGGGTTCGATTACTGAGGCTTTAAAACCCGGAGGCGATGAAGAACTGGTAGACGTGCTGATTGCCCATCGTCGCCTGTATCGTGGCCCAAAAATTGTGGTTGTGGGAGGCGGTACGGGGTTGTCTACCTTACTCCGAGGACTGAAAATTTACAGCGCCCATATTACTGCTATTGTTACCGTAGCCGATGATGGCGGTTCCTCTGGGCGGCTGCGCCAAGAATTTGGGGTTCTGCCTCCGGGAGATATTCGCAACTGTTTGGCAGCTTTAGCCGACCAAGAAAAATTATTAACTGAGCTGTTTCAGTACCGCTTCTCGGCGGGCAATGGTCTAGTGGGTCACAGTTTTGGTAATTTATTCTTGACGGCAATGAGCGAGATTACGGGGGACTTAGAACGGGCAATTTCTGCCAGTTCTCAAGTCTTAGCGGTGCGGGGACGAGTTCTCCCAGCTACGTTGAGCGATGTTTGTCTGTGGGCAGAATTAGAAGATGGGCGTCGGATTGAAGGTGAATCGAATATTACGGCTGCCAATGGTAAAATCGTGAAAATGGGTTGCACGCCAGAAAATCCCCCGGCTCTTCCCGCCGTGCTCAAAGCAATTCACGAAGCCGATTACATTATTATTGGTCCGGGTAGTCTGTATACCAGCATCGTGCCGAATCTGTTAGTCCCAGAAATTACTGATGCGATCGCGGCAAGTACCGTTCCCCGGATCTATGTGTGTAATATCATGACTCAACCGGGTGAAACTGACGGATATACGGTTGCCGATCATGTTCGCGCCCTAGACAATGCTTGTAGTCAACCCCTATTTGATGCGGTTTTAGTCCATCGAAAGGTTCCTTCCGCCCAAGCATTGATTAAATATTCCCAAGTGAATTCCCATCCCGTTTTTCTAGATCGAGAAGAAACCGAGACTTTAGGACGGCGCATTGTTTTAGCTAATGTGATGGATGAGGATGAGAACACTAATCTAGTGCGACATAATCCCGAAAAGTTAGCCCGGGTATTGCTACGCTGGTACAGTCGCGCTCATCTGTTGTAATTTAGAGTTGATCGGGTAGAAGGGAAAGAATGACTCAATTGCGTCTAAAGGATGCACAAGCCACGCGATCGCTAGGTGTTCGTCTGGGGGAATCTTTAAGAGCGGGTAGCGTGATTTTACTAGAGGGAGATTTAGGTGCGGGTAAAACCACACTGGTGCAGGGAATTGGTGCAGGCTTGGGCATCACGGACGCGATCGTCAGTCCCACGTTTACTCTAATTAACGAATATCTAGAAGGACGCATTCCACTCTATCATCTAGATTTGTACCGCCTAGAATCGGAAGCCGTAGCTGGATTACATCCAGAAAGCTATTGGGAAGGGGTGGAAATGCCTTTGGGAATCGTCGCGATCGAGTGGGCGGATCGATTACCCTATTTACCAGAATCTTATCTGCATCTGAATTTAACCTATTTAAGCGAAGGTGGACGCCAAGCTCAACTGATTTGTGTCTCAACGGGGAAATCTGAGGCGGCGCACGAACTGCGTCTGTGACATCATCCCACACCAGAATCTTTGATTTGGTGTGGGCTTCCAAGCTTCACAACTTGGATTTATCCTGAGTGTTTATGGGATAGAGTTATCATTTGCAACCAATGGAACGCTCAGCATAAAAATGACAAACTTGACCAGAGTAAGCAACAACTCGCCTAAACTCATTATGGGGGAGATGCCAGCAAATTCTGGTAGAGATTAAAGAACACCGTCAATTCCACCCCAGACCAAACGAGTGAGTCTTATGGCTTTATCCGTAGCACAGGGGGAAATCTTACAGTGATTGGAGTGCAGGTGCATTGAATGGATAGAGGTACAAATGAGCGATCGCAACAAGTCCTACGAACAACTCCAGGCGGAAGTGGCATCCCTACGCCGACAAGTGATTAAACTGAAAATGACTAAAATGGCGTTTGATGCCCAACATCAGCTCATGAGAACCTTTGCCACAACTTTGCAAGCGGCGAGGGGGACACTGATGATCAGAGCTATGTTGCAACAAATTGTGACGATTGCTACCAAGCTAACTCGTGCTGAATCTAGTAGTTTGTTCTTACTCGATACCCATGGCGTTGTCACCGAAAGTATTCTGGCTCGTGGTGCGACGCTACGGGGACAAAAGCAACGGCTGATTGGTCAAGTATTGGATAAAGGTTTAGCGGGTTGGGTTTATCGTAACCGCCAACTGGGACTGATTACTGATACGATCAAGGACGAGCGCTGGTTGACCTTACCTAATCAACCTTATTCCGTTCGCTCCGCCCTTGGCATCCCGATTCTTATGGGTAAGGAAGTATTAGGAATTCTCACGTTAACCCACTCACAACCTGGACATTTTAGCCCGGAATCTGCTCATCTAATGCAAATCACAGCAGAATCTATGGCACTGGTGCTTGACAATGCTCGACTCTATCATGAACGTCAGCAGCAAGAAATGGACTTGGAGTTACAGCAGACTCAAACGCAAGCAACCGATCAATCTCGCCAAAGTGTACCTCAATCCTTCAGCGAGAAAGAATTTTCCCGAATTGGCATATATATCCTGTTTGGCGAAGGTAATTTTCTCTATGTCAATCCCAGATTAGCCGAAATTTTTGGCTATACTTTTGGGGAACTGATCTCCTTAGAATCGGTTCTCGATCTCGTATGTCTGGACAATCGTAAGTTTATTGAACAACAAATCTCTAGTTGCATTCAGGGTCAAAACAAAAACCTTTCCTGTCGCTTTAAAGGGCAGCGGAAAGATAGAAGTTTGATTAATATAGAAGTCTATGGAAACCGAACTAAACTTTACGGTCGGTTTGTAATTATCGGGGCACTCAGAGCAATGTGACTAGAGTTAATAGGTTAAAATAATCGATAATAATGTATAAAAATTATGATTAATTAATAAATTTTAAATTATAAATACAAAATTAAGCTAATTAAAGAATTTGAATAAATTATGAATCAACCTCAAGCTATAAAATCTTTGCTGGAATCAGTGGCGGCTGGCGAAATGAGTCCGGCGGTTGCCTTAGATAAACTAAAACATTTTACCTTTGAGTCAGTTAGTGACTTTGCGAAGATTGACCATCACCGCACATTAAGAACAGGTTTTCCAGAGGTAATTTGGGGTTTAGGTAAAACACCTGATCAAATTGCACAAATTATGGCAGCAATGCGAAAACGCAATTCAGTTGTGATGGCAACGCGCATATTCCCTGATGTGTTTGCCCAACTCCAAGCCACAGTCCCCGATATCCACTATTATCCGACTGCCCGGATTTGTGCGATCGCGCCCGAAACTATTCCATCCAATTCTCCAGGAACGATTAGTATTATATGCGCTGGAACCTCAGATTTATGGGTGGCTGAAGAAGCAGCAGTTACGGCTCAACTGTGTGGATTTCAAGTACTGCGTCTGTGGGATGTGGGTGTAGCGGGACTCCACCGCTTGCTGAGTCATCAACAGGTGATTGCTGAGGCGAATGTGCTAATTGTCGTAGCTGGAATGGAAGGAGCATTACCTAGTGTTGTTGCGGGTTTAGCTGATTCTCCAGTCATTGCCGTTCCCACCAGCATCGGCTATGGTGCTAGTTTTGGCGGACTCGCTCCTCTTTTAACCATGCTCAATTCTTGTGCGCCGGGAGTGGGAGTGGTAAATATTGATAACGGTTTTGGTGCGGCAATTCTGGCAGGTCAAATTCTGCGGGCGGCTGAAAAATTATCGAGGGATTGACATCCTCCCCACCCTGCTAAAAGCTGAGGGTGGGGATTCCCATCATCACTGACGAGTCTTCCTGGCTCTACGAGCAACCTTGCTTTTTGGAGTTTCCTCTTCTAAGCAGCGGGTCATCTCATCCCCAGGCGTAACT
>NZ_JAVKEW010000144.1:0-4615 GCF_040226375.1 Coleofasciculus sp. G2-EDA-02
GACATCTTTTTAAGGGAAAGAGGGGTGAAATGCTTTGTCTACCAAGCTTTTAAGCGGCTTGTCACCCCTTCAGGTTGTCCTCTCTTAATCGCCAAGGCTTTTGCTCATTGTTTTGTTAAGCAATATTTCGCCAGCAGCGTCCGCTACGCTAACGCACCATTGCCACCATATATGATGTACCTGCGTAAGTCCTGAGGGCATGGCATTGCCATGCCCCTACAACGAATTGATGCGGTAGGGACACTCTGATTATCGTGCCCTGATCTAGGTAAGCTTTGACCGATTATTAATTCCTGAGAAATCCAGTTCAGTTTGAATACCTAAAGCTTTCTTCTTACCCTTCCCTTGTGTTTTTACACACATCTGAGCTTTTTCTCTAACCGATTCTGAAGTCCAGAGTCCCTTCTCCCTCCTTACCTTCACTGTTTTGTTAGTAAACAGGCAATTATAACCCTCTCGAATCTGTTGTAAATAATCACGTTCCTGATCAAGTTTCTGGAAACGGCTTAAAATATCATCGACAGAACCAATCTCAATACCAAGCCAACGGCGATGTTTCATCTCTGCGACTACATAAGTTGTCCCTGCACCACCAAAGGGATCAAAAACAATATCTCCTTGATCAGATGCCATTTCAATAATCCGATCTATCAGTTTAATAGAAAGTTCATTCGCTCCTTCTCGCTGCTTATAACGCTTGTGTCTAACGGGTGGAATATCGTACCAGACATCGGTTAGATTGACACCTCTAGGATTCATTTTATGTTTATAGCCTCCGTAATCGCGCAACTCCCGATAACAGTGTGAGCATATCTCTAGCGGAAGCCTATCCGGATGAAAGGTTTTTGGCTTTTCCCCCTTACAATAGTAAAGCAGTGAATAATGGGAAGGATATAACCGTCCAGCAATAGTAAATCTGTATTTAATATCAACAGATATCCAGTGCCTAAACGTCAGGCGGTGATTCAGAAATCCAGATAGGTGACTATTCCACTTAGGCAGATTCCAGAGGAATAAACTACCCGCAGGCTTTAAGATGCGAATACATTCATTGAGCCAAGCTTCACACCACTCTAAATAATCAGATTTGTTTAAATTATCATCTATGCCTGAAGGATAGTTTTTGCTGAGATTAAAAGGGGGATCGGCAAAAACTAAATCAACCGTTTCTGCTTCCATGTCGCGCATCAAATCTAGGCAATTTCCCTGATATAACTGTCCATAATCAGTTTTGAACATTAATCTTGGCGTCGTTGTATCAGCAGGCAATGATGGACTATCAGTTTTAATAATTTCATAAATTTCTTCAGCCTTATTCTGTATGGCGGCAATGGTTTTCCGATCCAGACAACCCATTAACAACTTAAGTTTTAGGCGAGGAATATTTGTCACCGAACAAATTTTATCTAAATCTGTATCCGAAGGCAAAATTCTATTTTTATCGTAGTATCTAAGTCGTTCAACAGAAATACCTGTTTTAGACGCTAATTGCTTAATCGCGACTGAATCATCGGATTTGATACCGATGGCTTGAAACAATGGATAAGCGACAGACATGAGCCAAGTTTTCTCCGTTATGTCAATCAGACTGGGGTGAGGCTTTTGTAGCCTATAGGCAACTGCATCGTTCCGTCAACCAGGATACCCTCTAGTTTGGAGGATACACCGTGACGCCAGAAAAAGCATTTGGGAAGGTTCTTCAGCGTCTGAGGAAGGCAAAACGCCTTTCACAAGAAGAGCTTTCCTTCCGAAGTCAGCTTGACCGAACATTTATTTCTCGTCTGGAAGGGGGGCTAAGACAACCTACCCTATCAACGATTATCAAGCTTGCAGAGGCGCTTGGTGTGTCGGCTGCATCCATTGTGGCTGAAGTAGAAAACCTGCTGAATGAAGATAAACAGGACTGAATTTCTGATTAGAAAAGGGCAGTTTGCAGACACAGAGGAATTTGAGCAAGTCCTAGAAGAAGTTTATACTGCGATTCATGCAGTTCACTGGCCCCCAGGCAATAATCAGTTTATCCTGCGTGAGGAAAACAAGAAACATAAAAATGGTGTAAAACCGATAAAGGAAAGCTGTATAACTGTCCTAGATGAGCAGTTTGGCTGGCAACGGGAAAAACGTATGAAGATCATAACGAATGCTCGCCCTGGTCCAGTAGATGCGGTTAAAACACTCTCTAATGATAGACAATTCGTAGTTGAATGGGAAACAGGTAATGTATCCTCAAGCCACCGCGCTTTAAACAAAATTGCCATTGGACTCCTTCAACGGGCAATTGTTGGAGGCTTGCTTATTGTACCCTCACGGGAAATGTACCAGTGGTTGACAGACCGGATCGGTAATTTTCCTGAGATTGAACCCTATTTTCCCCTATGGCGTGCTGTCCCTGTTGAGGAAGGAATTTTAGCTGTCATTGAGGTAGAACATGATCGGACTTCGCCGTCTGTTCAACGTATCGAAAAAGGAACAGATGGGCGAGCTTTACGCTAACTGTTTCATCCGTCTTAACCCTCCCTGTCCGTAATTCCAACCAGAATACTAACCAACTCCTCTAAATATTATAGAGACGTTGTATACAACCGCTTGGAGAGAAGTTTTTGCTCTATAAAAAAGGCTCTTGCGTTTTAACAAGAGCCTTCAAGCCAATTAAGTTTTAGTGGATGAAATGAACCAATCTAGTCAAGGTCACCCATAAACAATACTGGCTCACTCTCACGGTCAATACCTTTTTCAAATCCAGCAACAGCCGCACGAGCGCGACCGGCGTGCCAGAGGTGACCGATCAAGAAGAAGAATCCTAAGATAAAGTGAGCCGCAGCCAACCATGCACGGGGGTTAACGTAGTTAAACCCGTTCATTTCCGTGATAATGCCACCAACGGAGTTGATAGAACCGTTCGGTGCATGGGTCATGTACTCAGCCGCACGGCGCAGTTGCCAAGGCTGAATATCATTTCTCAGCTTATCTACATCCAGTCCGTTAGGACCCCGTAGCGGCTCTAACCAAGGACCTTGGAAATCCCAGAAGCGCATGGTTTCACCACCGAAGATAATTTCTCCAGTTGGAGAGCGCATCAGGTATTTCCCTAGACCAGTAGGACCTTGAGCTGAAGCAATGTTTGCCCCTAACCGTTGGTCACGCGCTAAGAAGACGAAGGACTGAGCCTGAGATGCTTCTGCGTTGGTTGGACCATAAAATTCGCTGGGATAAGCGGTGTTATTGAACCAAACAAACGAAGCGGCGATAAAGCCCATCAGGGACAACGCACCTAAGCTGTAGGAGAGATACGCTTCTCCAGACCAGATAAAGGCGCGACGTGCCCAGCCGAAGGGCTTGGTGAGTATGTGGAAGATACCGCCAGAAATACAGATCAGACCGATCCAAATATGTCCGCCGATAATATCTTCCATGTTGTTGACGCCGATGATCCAACCTTCTCCACCAAAGGGAGAGCGGGTTAGATAACCGAAGATCACCGCCGGGTTCAGCGTTGGGTTAGTAATGATCCGCACGTCACCGCCACCGGGCGCCCAGGTATCATAAACACCCCCCACAAACATGGCTTTAATCACGAGCAGGAAAGCACCCAGACCTAAGACAATCAGGTGGAACCCGATGATTGTGGTCATCTTGTTCTTATCTTTCCAGTCGTAACCAAAGAAGGCGGAGTACTCTTCTAAGGTTTCTGGACCACGAACGGCGTGATAGATACCGCCCAGACCCAGAACAGCAGACGAAATGATGTGCAGCACCCCTACCACAAAGTAAGGGAATGTGTCAATCACTTCACCACCGGGACCTACACCCCAACCCAGGGTCGCTAGGTGAGGTAAAAGGATTGCGCCCTGTTCATACATGGGCTTTTCTGGAACAAAGTGGGCAACTTCAAACAATGTCATTGCCCCAGCCCAGAAGACAATTAATCCAGCATGGGCGACATGAGCCCCCAGTAATTTACCGGAGAGATTAATCAAACGGGCATTACCCGCCCACCAGGCAAAACCTGATGATTCTTGGTCGCGGTTTCCCGCCACCATGGAACTACTAGAGAGCGTTACCACGGGGTAGAACCTCCTCAGGGAATACAAACTTTTGGTGTGGTTGGTCTTGAGGCGCCAGCCAAGCCCGGACTCCTTCATTCAGGAGAATGTTCTTGGTGTAGAATGTCTCAAATTCGGGGTCTTCCGCCGCCCGGATTTCCTGGGATACGAAGTCATAGGCACGCAGGTTCACGGCTAAGCCAATCACACCCACTGAACTCATCCATAAGCCTGTCACGGGGACAAACAGCATGAAGAAGTGCAGCCAGCGCTTGTTGGAAAACGCAATCCCGAAAATCTGAGACCAGAAACGGTTCGCCGTTACCATTGAATAGGTTTCTTCGGCTTGGGTGGGGTTAAACGCCCGGAAGGTATTTGACCCTTCACCATCTTCAAACAAGGTGTTTTCTACCGTTGCACCGTGAATCGCGCAAAGCAGAGCTCCACCTAAGATACCCGCCACTCCCATCATGTGGAAGGGGTTGAGTGTCCAGTTGTGGAACCCTTGGAAGAATAGCAAAAAGCGGAAGATTCCGGCTACGCCAAAGCTGGGAGCAAAGAACCAAGAGGAT
>NZ_JAVKEW010000145.1:0-32480 GCF_040226375.1 Coleofasciculus sp. G2-EDA-02
TGACTTGACTACAGCAAAAGGGAAACTGCAAAGCATCAACTGGAAGTATTTCGAGCCAATCTGGAAAGCTGACGGTTATACTTATGTCCACAAAGGAAAGAAATGTCCATTGATTTAACGATTAGAGGAATAGCGATCGCAAACAGTCTGAGGCAGTTTTACAGCGACAATCCCAGGAATTAGCCCAAGCCAACCGCCTCAAAGATGAATTTCTGGCAACCCTTTCCCACGAACTCCGCACGCCCCTTAATTCAATACTCGGTTTGTCTCAACTTCTGCCCATGCGCCGCTTGAATGAAGAGAAGATGGCGCGGGCGCTGGAGACGATTTCTCGCAATACCCAATCCTTGGCACAGCTGATTGAAGATGTCCTGGATATGTCGGATATTATCACGGGAGAGCTGACGCTAAAAGTCTCGCCTGTGGAACTGATGCCGAGTATTGAACGGGCGATTGCCTTCATTCGGGCGGCGGCTGAAGCCAAGACGCTGCAAATCGAGACGCAGTTAGATGCCGCAGTCGCTCCCATTTTAGGGGATGCCAGCCGCTTACAGCAAATCCTGTGGAATTTACTATCCAATGCGATCAAATTCACACCCAAGGGGGGACATATTCAGGTTCGCTTAGAACAGATTGAGGAGCAGGCTCAAATCCAGGTAAGTGATACCGGGATTGGCATTAGTGGCGAGTTTCTCCCCTTTGTATTTGATCGGTTCCGTCAGGGGGATGGTTCACTCACGCGATCGCACGGGGGTATTGGTATGGGATTAGCGATCGTGCGTTACCTAGTGGAACTTCAAGGCGGTACAGTGTGGGCACAGAGTCCCGGATCAGGTCAGGGGGCCACATTCACCGTGCGTTTTCCCATCTTTCCTCAAGACAAAGGACAGATGGCACAAGGCATAAGCAACATAGATTCAGATTCCCATTACATCCGCAAACCGTAGGGTGGGCACTGCCCACCAGCCTTAACTTAAGGCATAGATTTTTCCAAAACTCCAACGACAGCACGTTCTTCTGAACGCAGATCTTGAGGTGAATCCTTTGACTTAGACTTATCAATGGATAATTGATAATTGATAATTGATAATTGATAATTGATAATTGATTAATTTGGTCTAAGACCTCTTCGTTTACGAAGAAATTAAAAAATATTTTCCTTAAATTCAATCCTCTTCTTTTAAGGAGAGGTCATTATCCATTGTTCATTATCCATTGTCAATTTGTGAACATATTTTTCCATAATTTCACCCAATTCTCCCTCTAGATAAGTATCAATTATGGCAGGATGAACGTAATATTTGCGGCAGGTGGGGTATCGGTTTCCTAGTTCCTTGGCTAATCATCCGTGACATAGCGAAGTCCAGCAATTTTTGCTGATTGAACTGGATAACTCATCAACTTGAGATCGAGTTTTTCAGGTGTTAGTGTTTTCACGGAATATGTTTGAGAAAAATCCCTTTTTTGACCCTTCGACTACCCTCAGGGGATGCTTTTGAATAAGGGCGGGTTTTGTTAATAAGTTCCAGACGTTCCGCCAGAGGAGTAGAGACGTTCCATGGAACGTCTCTACAAAATGATGTGTCCTAACCGCTATGGCGGTTGCTATATTACCAATCTCAGCTTAGGCTTATCCCTACTCAGGAATCCCCTCTCTCTAGGCTTAAATTTCATCCAACCTCAATCCCTTGTTCCTGCTCCCTGTTTCCTATTCCCTTACTTATTCCCTCAGATGCAGGTTTTTTGCCCGGTGGTGAGGTAATCTGTGATCGCATCAACTATGTTCGTTTCTCTTATGTCAATTCTGCTACTTGTTTTCGGACTGCTCATTCTCATCGTTGTGTCTATTGATGTCCTGATCACAACATTAACAGTGGGAGGAGGAGGTCCTCTAACCAGCAGAATCTCGGCTTGGCTGTGGAGAATCGCGCTTCAGATTCATCGCTGGCGTTCCCATCACCGCTTATTGCTATTTACGGGTTGGCTAATTCTCGTTACTGTAGCTGTGCTTTGGTTTGCCTTAACATGGGTGGGATGGACGCTAATATTTAGCGCTGATCAAACGGCTGTGGTAACGCCGAAAAAACTGCCCGCCACTACGTTAGAAAGAATTTATTTTGTCGGTTATACCATCGCTACTCTAGGCATGGGGAGTTATAACCCTCAAGGTGCAATTTGGGAAATTACCACCGCAATTGCTTCGGTGAATGGTTTCTTTTTAGTTACCTTGACAATCGCCTATCTCTTACCTGTGGTTTCCGCCGCCACTCAGCAACGCCAACTCGCTGTTTATATTTCCGCTCTCGGTGGTACGGCTGACGAAATAATTGTCAGAGCTTGGAATGGTAAAGATTTTGGGCAGTTTGACCAGCATTTAATTGCTTTGACACCAATGCTTGCCCAACAGGGAGAACTCCATCTAACTTACCCGATTCTTCATTATTTCCACAGCATAGAACGCACTCGCTCGATCACGCTGAGTTTAGTGGCTCTTGATGAAGCACTAACTATCTTGGAATATGGCATCAAAACGTCAAGTCAACCTGATCCGGCGGCGCTAGGTGCAGCACGTCGGGCAAGTGCGGCTTATTTGAAAACACTCAAATCCGCTTACTTAGAACCCGCCTCAGAAAACCCACCTCTTCCATCCCTGGAACGACTCAGGGGAAAAGGGATTCCCACCGTTAGCGATCGCCAATTTTGGGACGCAACCAAACACGTCACCAAACGCAGACGGCTGCTGTTGGCGCTGATTCACAATGACGGCTGGGTTTGGGATGCGATCGCCTCGATCAAAACCACTAATCGAGCTACCACCTTAGATGATCAGACGACGATTGACAAAGTAATACTGCATTAGGGAACAGGAACAGACGCGCCATGGCGCGTCTCTACTAAATTAACCAGTAATAAATAACCATGAAAAAAATCAAGTATATTCTCTTAGGTTTAGTCGGACTATTCAGTTTTCTTTTAATTTGGAGCTTAATTGAGCCTTATATTCTCGACACAGAAGAAGAAGTTGCTGTAATTCCCAATCTTCCTGCGGCTTGGCAAGGAAAACGCATCGGACTGGTTTCAGATTTTCAACACGGGATGTGGCTAGACAATACCCCTACCGTCCGCCGTAGTATAGCGGAACTGGTGGAAGAACGTCCTAGTGTAGTCCTGATTAGCGGTGACTTTATTTACCATGCCTTTAAAGGTGAAGACCAAGAAATTGCTAACATCGTCGATTTACTGCGTCCCTTAGCAGAAGCCGATATTCCTACCTATGCGGTGTTAGGTAATCACGACTACGGTATGATTAGCCTGGATACTCCACCCAAAGAGAACTTAGCAGCACGGTTAGAGGCGGCTTTGGAAGAAGTTGGGATAGAGGTTCTGGAAAACCAAGCCGTCAAATTATCTCTACCCGGAAATTCTGGGGAAAATCTTAGTGATAGAAACACCGACTCTTTTTATTTGGTAGGCATTGGTTCCCATCTGGCAAATAAGGACAAACCAAAAGACGCGATCGCGCAAGTGCCATCTGCTAATCCCAGGATTGTGATGATGCACAATCCCAAATCATTTCTGGCTTTACCTGCCAATACCGCACCTGTAGCGGTTGCTGGACACACTCATGGCGGACAAATTCGCCTGCCCTTCACACCCCAATGGTCTTGGTTAGCATTAGCTAAAAACTGGGAACATGTCGATGGTTGGAGTGACGGCTATGGCGCCTCAGGTAATAAACTCTATATTAATCGTGGGATTGGCTTTAGTGATCTACCAATACGACTCAACTGTCCTCCAGAGGTCACTCTGTTTACACTACAGGGAACAGGGAATAGGGAATAGGGAACTAAAATTAATTTATTTCTAGAGGTGGATGTTAAATTATTAAAAAGTCATCTCAACCTGACTTTTCCACGGTATGTGATGCAACGTGAGTGTAGAGACGTTGCATGCAACGTCTCTACTTTTCGGTTACTCAGGTTTCTAGACTTCCCCTGAAAAGTCCGACCTAAACCCATCTAAAAATCCGATGATCTACTGTATCAACCCCAAGTGCGACCAACGGGAAAATCCGAACTATCTGGAATACTGCCAAGGCTGTGATACTCCATTAACCATCAACAGTCGATATCGGCTGCTGAAACCCCTTCGACCTCTAGAGGCACCCAATCCCACCAAAATCTTTGAAGTCCAGGATTTAGCAGCAGAGGCGGCAATTCAAGGGGCAAAACATAAGGTGCTGAAAGTTTTAACCCGGAACAATTCCACTTTAGTTCGCCTATTTAAACAAGAAGCCGAAATCTTAAAGAAACTTAACCATCCCGGCATTCCTAAAGTTCAACCCGAAGACGATTATTTTACCGTTTCTGTTGCCCGCCGTTCTCGCCCCTTACATTGCTTGGTGATGGAAAAAGTAGAGGGAGAAAATTTACGATCATGGCTCAAACATAATCAACCCATTTCCGAAGCCAAAGCCATTGAATGGCTAAAACAGTTACTTGATATTCTCGATACACTGCACCAACAACAATATTTTCATCGGGATATTAAACCCTCGAATATCATGCTACGACCCAATGGTCAACTGGTGCTAATTGATTTTGGTACAGTTTGCCAAATGACGGGTACAGTTGTCCAACGACTGATGGGAAAAGATGTAATGGGAGAAGGGGTTTTTTCACCGGGTTATACCCCTCCAGAACAAATCAACGGTAATGCGGTTCCCCAATCGGATCTCTATGCACTAGGACGTACTTTTGTCCATTTATTGACAGGTAAACATCCCTTAGAGTTAGACACCAACCATAAAACAGGTGAATTAATATGGCGCAAGCATACTCACAAAATTTCCGATGCTTTAGCCGAGTGGCTTGACTATTTTATGGCACCATTTGTCCATCGTAGACCGCCAAATGCCGCGTTTATTTTGCCGCATCTCCAAAAACAACCCCTCCCTAATCCAGACATACCAAAAAATTATCCACTTCCCCTAGGATTAATGATTCTAAATCTTGTCATTTTCTCAATTTTATTAGTATCAGGAGTCCTCTGGTTACAAGCCTACCAACAGCACCAACGGCAGTTGTCTCCTCAAGGGACTGTTCTGTTCATGGGAGAAAGTTGAAGGAAACCCCTACAAATGTGGCTCTGAAACT
Organism: Coleofasciculus sp. G2-EDA-02; assembly: GCF_040226375.1. Classification (NCBI taxonomy): domain Bacteria; kingdom Bacillati; phylum Cyanobacteriota; class Cyanophyceae; order Coleofasciculales; family Coleofasciculaceae; genus Coleofasciculus; species Coleofasciculus sp. G2-EDA-02. The sequence continues at coordinate 5,157 of NZ_JAVKEW010000145.1, forward strand.
TATTCAGATCAATTAATCGTCAACATCTCCAAATTAAGCAATTGGCGCGTTTCATCGGCGGCTTCCTGCATCAACTGGGTTATCTCGTTATTATCAACTCGTTGGGCAAGGGCGGTTCTGGTAATCAATTTACTCAAATATTTCTGTAAGATAAAAGAGGCTTGATCATACTGAGGAATGGGAGGACGCAATATGGAATTTGTGACGGCTTCTTTCAAAGACGGTAAATAGGGATATTTTGCTTTGATCTCTGGGTCATCATACAACGCTTCTCGACTGGGTAAATATCCTTGCTCCAAAATCATTTTTTTCTGAGCAGCTTGACTGGTGAAATATTGAAGGGCTTTCCAGGCTTTATCTGGGTGTTGTGAATTCTTAGATATTCCTAAACCCCAACTCCCATTACAGCCACTCGGAACCCATGTATTTTTATCGGGATCGAATGAAAGATTCAAGACTTGTACGCCGACATTAGATGGATCAGCTAATTGGTTCCAGGCATAGGGCCACTGTCGAAGAAATAGGGTATTGGGATCTTGATTAAACCTGTCCAATGATTCTTGTTCGCTATATAAAATAACTTCTGGAGATGAAATATTCTCTCGAATTGTATTGAGTAAAAACTGAACAGCTTGTTCAGCCTCAGGTTGCTCCAATCCTACCTCTAAACTTTCCGGTTCAATCCAGAATCCCCCATAGCTTTCTAATACCTCGACAAAAGTGGCGACCAAACCTTCATAGCGCCATCCCTGCCATAAATAAACACCTTGATAGTTCCCTTGATTTTTCCAGGTTTGGGAAAGCTGTTTTAATTGTTGTAAGGTTTCAGGTGGCTGAGTATTACCCAGTAAATTTTTGCGGTAGTATAGAAGACCGATATCCGAACGCAAAGGCATCCGATAGAGCTTACCCTGATATTCTCCTGCGTCGATTGTACTGGGTAAAAATCCTTCATTGACTAGGGTATCTCTAGCAGTCCATTTATATAGATCAACCAGACACCCCTTAGCCGCGAACTCTGGCATCCAAATCACCGAAAATGTACCCTTGCTCCCCCAGCTTCCCCGGCTTCCCCGGCTTCCCCCGCTCCCCCTCACCACACCACTTATTCAGCAGCCCCTACTTGCTCAGGGCGGGTTGAGTCGCATCCGGGTGAAAAAGAGACGATAGTAGTCAAAAGAGCCCCTACACACTCACACGCCATGGCATTGAGAGTCGCGAAGGGTCAAAATTTTGCATAAGACAAGGGATCATTTAGTCCGAGTTCAGCAAAAGCGGCAAGGCGTAAGCGACAAGAATCACAGACACCACAAGCCATCTCATTCCCAGCATAGCAAGACCAGGTGTCTTGCCAAGGCACTCCAAGTTTATTTCCTAAGTGGATAATTTCGGTTTTCCTAAGCTGAATTAGCGGAGTGATAATTTGAATCGGTTCTCCCTCACGCCCCTGTTTTGTGCCTAGGCGAAAGACTTGCTGCATGGCTTGGATATAATCAGGACGGCAATCGGGGTAACCGGAATAATCTAACGCATTGACCCCCAAATAGACGGCTGTAGCACCCATCGCTTCGGCGTAGGATAGCCCAAAACTCAAAAAAATGGTATTTCGTGCGGGCACGTAGGTGATAGGGATATTCTGGGACATCTGCTGGAGCGATCGCGCCTGGGGCAGATCGAGGGTATCATCAGTTAAGGCTGAACCTCCCCACTGGCGCAAGTCAAAACTTACCACCTGATGGTCTTTGACACTAGCACATTTAGCGATTGCGATCGCGGATTCGAGTTCTCGCCGATGTCGCTGTTGATAATCAAAGGATATAGCATAACACTCATAGCCATCTGCCTTAGCTTGATAGAGGACTGTAGATGAATCCAATCCTCCAGACAATAAAACTACGGCTTTCGACATCTTCACCTCCTCTGATGAAAGTTTTGAGTTTTGAGTGTTGAGTGTCAAGTTTATTCCTCCGGCTTCCCCATCTCCCCCAGCTCCCCCAGCTCCCGCCCAAAAATGGACAACCCAAAAACTGACACATTTACCTACACCTAAAGTAGCTCTAAACCCACAATGAAAACAGAATGACCGTCCTAAAGACTTCCGTTATCTGGCAAATTGGGGCAATCTTTGGAATTCTTCACATTTAAAGGTGCTGTGGTACTATCTGGATGGTTTAAGGCGGCTCAACATAAGTAAATTGACTTAGTTCCCGTGGTGGAGGAGCATATAAGAGTGCAAGATAGCATGTATCAAAGACATCTGGATACTCATGTCCAACGTAGCCTGCCCCAGCCAATCCGAATTGGCGTGATTGGCGTTGGTAACATGGGACAGCATCATGCCCGCGTTTTGAGTCTTTTAAAAGACGTGGAAATGGTAGGCGTGGCAGACATTAATGTAGAACGGGGTTTGGATACGGCGAGTAAATACCGTGTCCGCTTCTTTGAAGATTATCGCGACTTACTCCCCTATGTTGATGCTGTCTGTATTGCGGTACCAACCCGCCTGCATTATGAAGTGGGGATGACTTGTCTGCGTTCGGGGGTTCATGCGTTAATCGAAAAACCGATTGCCGCCAGTATCGCTGAAGCAGAATCCCTAGTCAACGCTGCCGCTGAGTACCAATGTATTCTACAAGTGGGTCACATTGAACGGTTTAATCCCGCCTTTCAAGAACTCAGCAAAGTCCTCAAAACTGAGAAATTGCTGGCACTAGAGGCGCATCGCATGAGTCCCTACTCCCACAGAGCCAACGATGTATCTGTGGTTCTCGATTTAATGATCCACGATATTGACCTGCTGATGGAACTGGCAGATGCCCCTGTCATCCGATTAACGGCTAGTGGTAGCAATGCCTCTGAGTCGGGGTATTTAGATTACGTCACCGCTAATCTAGTCTTTGCCAATGGGATTGTGGCAACTCTTACCTCAAGTAAGGTAACCCATCGCAAAATCCGTCGCATTGCCGCCCATTGCAAAAATTCGCTCACAGAAGCCGATTTTCTCAATAATGAAATTCTGATTCATCGGCAAACGACTGCCAATTGTGAAACTGACTATGGTCAAGTTCTCTATCGTCAGGATGGGTTAATTGAAAAGGTGTACACCAGTAACATCGAACCGCTTTACGCTGAGTTAGAACACTTTGTCAACTGTGTGCGCGGCGGAAATCAACCCTCTGTTGGTGGCGAACAGGCGCTGAAAGCCTTGCGTTTAGCCAGTTTGATTGAGCAAATGGCTCTTGATGGTCAAGTTTGGCATCATTTAGACCGAGAGCCCCATGACCTCAAGTCTCCCATGGTTGCCCTGTCTTGAGTGTCATTTGTCCATTGTTTGGACGAGTGGTCAGTGGTCAGTGGTAAGTTATCAGTGGTCAGTAATTGTAACTGGTAACTGATAACTGGTAATGAAGCGATCGCGCGATTACGTCACTAACCTGCTGATTGCCTTGGGGACTTAAGTGGATGTGATCTCGATACAAGCTTTCTGGGGTTGGCTGGTTGTTGAAGATGGGCAAACAATCAATGTAGGGAATTTGCTGGTCTTGAGTCAACCCAATTAGGCGATTTCGGGCTTTGATTTCATAATCACGGGGTCCTTTTTCGCCAATTTCCCGTAATAGGGGGGTCATGACCAACAGAAACTCAGCGCCTGCCTGTTTAGAGAGCTTGTAAACTTGATCAATGGCATCTAAGTTAAAACCCACGCGATCGCCTCCCTCAGCACGAACAGCCGCCATTTCTGGCACAGATTCGTAAGGCAAAAAACGACTAATTGCCTCAATCAGGGCTAAAGGGGGTCTATGACTGGGATAATTGCGATCGCGTCCCACCGGGATCGAGGTGGGGGCGGTGGCAAAGAGATCATCGGTATTGATCACCAAGACTACAGCTTGGGCGTTGAACGTGCCAAAGCGTTGGAGATATGCCAATTCATTCCGAGGTCCCCAGGAATTGGCAGAGGCGTTGAGAACTTCGATTTGCTCAAACTCCTTCTGGGGCTTGAACGGTGCCAATTGAGCAGCGAGCAGCGCCGAAAGGGTTTGGTCTTGGTCTGTCCACCAGCCACCATTGACGATAGAATCGCCTAAGAGTAAAACCCGCAGTGTAGACGGGGATCGCTCTGGTGTAATCTCATCACTCCGCATGGAATAGTCATTAATGGCAATGCGATTACCCATACGAGTCGTCTTTTGGTTAGGGGCTAATAAATAGCCAATTTGCTCATCGGCAATATAGATCGGCGGCTTCCCTAAGCCAAAGAGTAAACGCAAGCCGACTTCCACTCCCGCAACCAGTACCAGCAACACTCCGAGAATGACTAACAATACTTTCACACCACAGTCTCCTTACATTTGAGCAAATTATTGGCAATGACCACTATTGACCCTAATTTAGCCTGTGTGTGCCAGATGCCCTACACCCAACGGAATTTTGTGATCAAAACACTCAGGTCAAGATATATTCGAGTTGGGAAATCCCTTAAATTCAAATAGGAGCGTATAACCGGATATGTCAGACCTAAATCGTGGCATCATGAAGTTTAAGGGAGCAGATAGCCCTGTGGCGATCGTGATTTCGACGGTGATAGTCCTGGGGGGTATTGCTTTCCTCCTCTGGTGGGCATTACAGACTGCTTACAATGTGGGGTAATTTTCCATCATTTGGCGTGAGGGAGTGGGACACTGATGATGTCGCGTCCTACTTCCTGCCTGTTCTCCTACCAAAACATTGCCCCAGATGTTCCTCGCGATCGCTAACAACGTTACTGGTGTAACACATCTAAAATGGTGGAATAGATTTTACGGTTAATCTGGGCTCATGTCCGTATATTTTCTGGGCGCACGTCGGTACGCCCCTACAGTTTCCGGGTGGGGGCTAATCTATCAAATTAGCTGTGTCACCCCACTACTGCCGTGGCACACCTAAAATTGTGGAATAGATCTTACCATTGAATCGGGCGCACGCCATGGGCCCCTACGGTTTCCGGGCTCCCATTCTAATTCATCAAATAAGGTGTGTCACTCCACTACACTAAGAATTAGCGAGTAAATCCGAAACCCCTCACCCCTATTTTCACGACCAACTATAAACGCTATACTATTGCAACCTCTGATGATACTCTCCCATACCCCCTGCCTGATATCCCTTAGTAGTTGGCTCAGATAGCCTTAGCCAACTTTTTGCTATTTCAATGATTGCCTTGCCAGTCCCGATTTACTTACTTGCGGCGTCAGACATCGGTCCTCTTTTGGGCAATGTTTGGCTTGATGTTACCGTGTTGGTTGTGATGCTTTTGCTTTCGGGTATGTTTTCGGGTTCAGAAACGGCAATCACGGCATTAGATAATCTTAAACTGAGAGCGCTGATCAAAGACCAAGGTGATCCCAGTGGTATATTTCGCCTAGTTTTGGAGAAGCGATCGCGGTTTATTACGACACTGCTGGTGGGAAATAATTTAGTCAATAATTTTTCGGCTATTCTCACCAGTAATCTTTTTGCCCTGTGGTTGGGTAGTGCTGGCTTGGGCATCGCCACGGCAATTGTGACGTTTATCGTCTTAATTTTTGGTGAAATTACGCCCAAATCACTGGCAATTAATAATGTATTGCCTGTTTTCCAGGTTGTCGTTCGCCCGATCTATTGGCTATCTAAATTTTTATCCTTTTTTGGCATTATTTCTTTTTTGGAAACCATCGCTCAGACTGCTATTCGCTTTTTTCAAGGTGGGATTGTCCAAGAAGGCGAGTCGGTAAGAGATCTCAAGTTAATGATCGAGGTGTTAGGGGGTAAAGGAATTCTCGATCTGGATAAGCATCAACTGCTGAATAAAGCGTTGATGTTAGACAACTTAAGCGCTCGCGATGTGGTTAAGCCGCGTATTGAAATGCGGACAATTTCCCACGAGGAAACCTTACAAAATTTAGTCAATTTCTGTTTAGAGACTGGATATTCTCGGATTCCGGTTCAGGAAGAATCAAAAGATGAAATTGTAGGTATTGTTCACCTGAAAAAAGCCCTACAGTATTTAAGAGTCGCCCAACCTGAACAGGGTGATATCCCAGTTACCGCCGCCATGGACCCACCGATTTATGTGCCAGAAACCAATCGAGTGGCGACGTTACTCAAGGACATGTTACGACAGCGTTTTCATATTGCCATCATCGTGGATGAATACGGCGGTACGGTGGGATTGGTGACGTTAGAAGATATTCTAGAGGAACTTGTGGGTGAAATTTATGATGAGAGCGATCGCCTCGTTCCTAATCGTTCCAGAACCTGAATGTAAGTCAATAGTCATTTGTCCTTTGTGGCTATCAACTTTAAGCGGGATATGCTAGTTGAGATGAGGTTTTAGATTTTAGGTTTTAGGTTTTAGGTAAATGCATTTCATCAGGATACAATATGTTGAGAGTATATCATAGTCCTATGTCTGCCAAGGATCGATTTCACGAAGCCGTCAAGACTGGATTGATTAAGGACGGATGGACGATTACCCACGATCCACTATCCTTAGACTTTGATAATGCTCGTATCCAGATTGATTTAGGGGGTGAACGTCTACTGGCAGCGGAGCGAAGTTCTGAAAAAATCGCGGTTGAGGTGAAAAGCTTTCTGGCTCCTTCCACGATTTATGAATTTCATCTAGCAGTCGGACAATGCTTTAGCTACCAAATTGCGCTGCGATCGCAACAGCCAGAACGTAAGCTTTATCTAGCTGTACCTTTGTTCATATATGATGAGTTTTTTCGTCGCCCCTTTGCTCAACAAACGATTCAAGAAGCGCAAATAAGTTTGTTAGTGTATGAACCAATTCAAGAGGTAATTGTGCAATGGATAAGTTAAATCAATATCGTGATTGGATTCAACAAGTTTTAGAAAAATATAGTCAAGTAAAACCAGCAAATGGAGAGATTGAAGTCTATAAATTCTTTGATAATCAACATGACCACTATCAAGTTTTTCATGCTGGCTGGAATCAATATCGTCGAGTGTTTGGTCCACTGATCCACATTGACCTTATTGAGGGTAAGATCTGGATTCAGTATGATGGTACAGAGGTTGGTGTAGCCAATGAATTAGTGGACTTAGGTGTACCTAAGCACGATATCGTACTCGCTTATCATGCTCCCCTAATGCGCCAATATGATGGGTTTGCCGTTGGCTAAATCTTGGGAAAACCCTGGTAGAAAGAATGGGGGTTCAGGTGATGGTGCGATCGCAACTTAATCATTGGCTTGGAGTAAGGTGAGGTGCTTGAAAGATTTCGTCATAATACAGAATGATTATAGTATAGTCGCTAACCTTCCGCACCATTGTAGAGACGTTGCATGCAACGTCTCTACAAGCCGGATGTGTCCTAACAGCTATTCGCGATCGCTCTCACCACTCGCTCATCATCAAAGCCAACCCCATCTGAAGTTCAGGGTTAGCCTGTTGGGTAGAGCGATCGCTCTACCCAAACTACTACTGGAACCCTATGTGCTTTCACTCTCCCTGTTAATCTAGTTTCAATTGTGCGATAATAATGCCGATGATGGCTAAAATCCCAGTTGGATAGAAAGCATAGGTATAGCTACCAAACAAATCCCGAATTTGTCCGATGGCTAGAGTTCCTAACAATGCTCCTGCTCCATAGGCAGTGAAAACCATCCCATAGTTCTTGGCATAGTCTTCTGGAGCAAACAGAATTAGAGTAGCTGTCGGTGCGATCGCTAACCATCCCCCTAAGCAAAGCCAGAACAGAGAAAAGGCAACCAGATAAGTCAAAGCTTCCCCCTCTCCCGCGTTGAGCATCAAAATCGAAGCAATCAGAATTAACACATAAGAGATCATTGCCGCTCCCTTTGGCTGAAGCCGATCCGTCAACCAACCAAAGAGGGGACGCCCGATTCCATTAAAAACGGCAAATAGAGAAACCGTAATCGCTGCGGTAGTAGCATCGAGTTTGATAATTTCCTGTGCCACTGGGCTAGAAATTCCGATCGCAGATAGTCCGACAAAAGTGCCGATGGTGTAGCAAACCCAGAGAGCATAGAAGGAAGGCGATTTCAATAGTTCTCGCCGCTTATCTTTCGTTATTTCATTGATCCCTTTGGCAGTTCCTGTTTGGGGTTTCCATCCGACTGGGGGTAATTTTAGGAGCATTGAAATTACCAGGATAATTGCTGTTAAGCTAATCCCCAGAATCGTGAAGGTAGGAAGAACTCCATAAGCAGCAATTAAGCTTTTTGCTAGGGGTGCAGTAACTAAGGGAGAAAGTCCAAACCCGATCGCCGTCAATCCAACTGCCAATCCTTTGCGATCGGGAAACCATTTGGCTGAAACAGTCAGGGGAACACCATAGGCAATGCCAACTCCCGCACCAGCGATTACACCATAGGTAATCGTTAATAACGTGATATTCGTTGCTAGGCTGGAGAGTATATAACCAATTCCCGTCACCACGCCACCTATGGCGGTAATTTTGCCCACGCCAATCTTATCAATGTAAAATCCTGTAATTGGCATCAACATGGCATAGAGGACTAACAAGATAGTGAAAGGCAACACACTTTGGGTGGCGCTGATGCCAAATAAATCCTCTAGCGGTTTGCGAAAGATACTCCAAGAATAAACTGTTCCTAGACAGAGGAGAACCATCGAACCTAACGGGATTAGAAACCATCTGCCTTTTTCTGCTGGTAACCCAAAAAGGCGAATAGATTGCCAGTTATCCATAACCTCTCCTGCACATAGCGGATCTCAGCCTAAGCTTTCGATCAGGATATCAGTTGATCAATAATTTCTGTTACTTTAACCTTAATTTGTCCCTGATCTAACTGAATCTGTAATTCTTCTCCAGGAACGACACTTGCCGCATTACGGGCAATTTTTCCCTGTTCGGTACGCACCACAGCATAACCTCGTTTTAAAACATTAGTCGGGTCAAGGGTGGCTAACTTCTGCCCCAAAAATTGGCAGTGCACAGTAGCTTGACTTATGCGCCAATATGTGTTTTTTGCTAATCGCTGTCGCTGCTGTGCGATCGCCTGTTGTTCCTGCTTTAGCTGTCGGTTCAGGGGTAAGCGTTGGAGACGGTTTTTGAGTTGGTGTAATTGGTTGCGGGAGATATCCAGATGATGAGTCACCGCCTCATGTAAAGCTTCCTGACGCTGCTGATGTTCGCGCCGCAGTGTCGCCAACTCTGGCACTGCTCGTTCGGCGGCGGCTGTGGGTGTATGAGCGCAAAAATCAGCCACTAAATCTGCCAAAGATTCATCCCGTTGATGACCAATCCCAGTTAACACTGGAATCGAACAATTCGCGATTGCTCTCACCACTCGCTCATCATCAAAGCCGACTAAATCCTCCGATGCACCACCCCCTCGCGACAAAATCACCAATTCAGCCCTCCCGTCTCGCTCAACTCGCTCAATCGCTGCCACAATCGATTCGGGTGCCAAATCCCCTTGCACTTGTGCCGGAGAAAACAACACAGATAACCCCGGATACCGTTGTCGCAGGGTGCGGCGAATATCCCCCCAAGCGGCGGCTTGGGGTGAAGTGACTACCGCGATTGTTTGCGGATGCGTTGGTAGAGGGCGCTTGTTTTGGGCATCGAATAATCCTTCAGCCTCCAATCGTTGGCGAAGTTGGTTGTAGCGCAGCGCCTTTAACCCCTCTCCTCCCGGCAAAGCCTGCCAAACCATAAGCTGGTATTGTCCCCGTTGCGGATAAATCCGGATACTGCCTAAAGCAATCAACTGTTCTCCGGATTGGGGGAGTTGCACCAGCTTACTTAGCACAGAGTTCCACACCACGCATTGAATCGATGCCTTGCCCTCTAGATCTTGCAGAGTGAAAAACATACCACTCCGATGGCGGTTGGCACTAGAGACTTCTCCCATTACCCAAACCTTCTGGAGTTGGGTATCCTGCTCTAACACCTCTTGAATATAGTCGGTTAACCCAGCAACCGAAAGGGTTCCCTCTGGAAGCGATGAATTATCATTTGTCATTTGTCATTTGTCCTTTGTTTGCTCGCCCAGCTAAGAGACGCGCCATGGCGCGTCTCTACATTGCTCCCCCAGCTCCCTCGAACTTGCTGATTGACCCAACAGTGCTATAGTAGTACCTGTGTTCTATACTAGGGGAGAGGAAATGCTGTCAAATGTCTCTCTCCAGTCCAAGACTTGGGATCAAAACACAGTAACAGTTTGGCAAAATTTTGGCGTTGATGAACAGTTTCCTGGCATTGACAAATTAGCATTTCTGTGATTTTGTTCCAAAAATCAGGTCACATTAATCTCAAGAGACAGTCGGCGTTAAAATAGAGCCAACTTTGTGCACCCATTCTCAGTCCATATCAATAACAGTTCTTGAGGCATCCATGGCTACCCCAATTACCAACAGTCCCGAAAAGGAAAAAGCCCTGAACTTGGTACTCAACCAGATTGAGCGTACCTTTGGCAAAGGTTCGATTATGCGCTTGGGAGATGCCACCCGTATGAAGGTGGAAACCATCTCCAGTGGTGCAATTACCCTAGATTTAGCCTTGGGTGGTGGCTTGCCCAAAGGACGGGTTATCGAGATTTACGGACCAGAAAGTTCTGGAAAGACAACCCTCGCTTTGCACGCTGTAGCAGAAGTTCAGAAGAGTGGTGGGGTAGCCGCATTTGTAGACGCTGAACATGCCCTCGATCCAACCTACTCATCGGCGTTAGGGGTTGACATTGCCAACCTTTTAGTATCTCAACCGGATAGTGGTGAATCCGCTCTGGAAATCGTCGATCAACTCGTGCGATCGGCGGCTGTAGATATTGTTGTGATTGACTCAGTAGCCGCCTTGGTGCCTCGTGCGGAAATTGAAGGCGAAATGGGTGATACCCAAGTGGGATTGCAGGCGCGTCTGATGAGTAAGGCGCTACGCAAAATTGCTGGGAATATTGGAAAATCAGGCTGCACCGTCATTTTCCTGAATCAGTTGCGACAAAAAATTGGGATCACCTACGGCTCTCCCGAAGTGACAACAGGCGGTAACGCGCTGAAGTTCTATGCTTCAGTACGCTTAGACATTCGCCGGATTCAAACGCTCAAGAAAGCCAGCGAAGGGGAATACGGAATTCGCGCTAAGGTCAAGGTGGCAAAAAATAAAGTCGCGCCACCATTCCGGATTGCTGAGTTTGACATTATCTTCGGGCAAGGTATTTCCCGCTTAGGATGTCTGGTTGACTTGGCTGAACAAACAGGGGTGATTAACCGCAAGGGCGCTTGGTATAGCTACAACGGTGATAATATTGCCCAAGGTCGTGACAATAGTGTCAGGTATATTGAAGAGAATCCTGAAATTGCCGCGACTATTGAACAACAAGTGCGCGAACAGCTTGAGATGGGAGCTATGGTGCCAGCGAATTCCATCAACCCAGACGAAAACGAGGAGCAAGAGGAAGCACAAGAACATTTTGAGGAAGATTAGATTAGCGGTTGTTTAGCTTTATCGCCGATTCATCTCATACCAAATCCTAGATTATGGTGTGAGATGAATTGCCAGTTTACGGGTTGGGAATTTGCCGACTGAAAAATCGATCTAAAATTTCTGAGCGTTGATGAGAGTTTAATTTAGGTAAAGCCGATTCTCCAGATAATTCTTCTAGCTGCGCTAGTTCTTGCAAAAATTGCGAGGTTCCTTTTTGATAGTCGCCTTCATTTCCTTTGACTTTCGCCGGTAACTCTAAATCTTCATCTGTGGCTTTTCTTTTGGAGGATGGGGAGGGTTCTGCGGAGGAGGAAACTTTGGAAGCTTTCAGTTTAGCGATAATTTCTGGAGAGGCGGAATCGAGCTTTTGGGTATCGTTGCAGATGAAAAAGTAAAAAGCCAAGGTGCTGAGTCGAATGCAATCGCCATCCTTAAGCGGTATATGCCCATGTACAGGTTCACCGTTGACAAATGTACCATTTGTGCTTTTAAAATCGACCAGGTAAAATCCTTTATTTTGCAGATAGTAAATTGCCGCATGATGACGGGATAAGTGAGGATCGGGAATCGATATCGCCAATTGGCGATCGCGACCGATAGTCCAAATTCCCTGAGGTTGAAACAGGGTTTGGGTTTTCCCCTCTACCAGATTGGTCATCAGACAAGGTCGCTGACTTTGAATGATACCTGTCACAAAACGAACTGTTCGGCTCGAGAACGTTTTATGACCGGTTTTCTCAAGCTGGAGAATTTCATCGAGTAGACCCCGATGATACTCGTAGAGCTTCAGGAAAACCTGGTATAGACCCAATCGTTGTTCGATTTCCATAAAACGAGCCGACAATTCCTAAACAACCTAATACCCATTAATGGGAACTTTAACATCCGGATTGGTGTATCGTTTCGGATGAACTCTACAGGGTTAGAAATTTTACCTGGAGATTAAAAGATCTAAGTAGGTTGGCTGTTGCCTCACAGATCTGTCGAGTTCAAGCCAATCTTAACCTATGGCTTACGCTCTGCCCGTTGTTCTAGGCGAAATAGCCAAATCATTAGGGCGACGATGCCAATTTGTAGCCCCAGATTCGGAAATGCCGTCGCCACTTCTCGACCCGCAATTAACTGTGCCAGGAAAACAAGCCCTCCAATAAAGCCAGAGGCACCAAATGCTACATAGATAAATTTTCTCAGTCCTCGGTAGGGTGCTTTTGCCTCAGCTTTCAGTCGAGCGTATTTTTCCGGACTCATCTGTCGGGATTTGAGGTTCGACTGGGGCTGGCGATTGTTTGGAGTGGAATGGGTCATGAGTTTCGTTGATCGTACCTCTCTAGCTTAATGGTGACATGACTATCCCGACCTTGGGCGGTGAATTATGCCAAACCTTGCTTTAATATAAAAAAATGTATCTTTGGAGTAACCTGCTCACAGGGTTCATGCCAGAGAAGGAAAAAGATGCAGTTACTTGCGCTAAAGCTTGCTATAGTAGTCAAGTGATGCCGGTGTAGCTCAGTGGTAGAGCATTCGATTCGTAATCGAACGGTCAGCGGTTCAAATCCGCTCATCGGCTTTTTTTTTGCGTACAGCGACTGATTTTTGGTCACTGTGTCAGATTCGTGTCATCTTGACAGATTCTGTGTCCTCTTGTATAGCAACCGCCATAGCGGTTAGGATACATCATTTGGTTCCAGACGCGCCATGGCGCGTCTCTACAGTTCCCTTGTCCTAATCGATGTGTCTACTGCTATACCTTTCGGCGAAAGGCGCGATCGCATCTCCTATTGATTGATTAGGCGTTAATAAGTAAGGGCGCACGTCTATGCGCCCCTACCATCTCAATGTTTGGGTTGGTGGCGTCATCCTATCGGTGATCACTCGCTTTTCTTTCTCGCGCTACCTGTTGAAAAAATTCATTGTACTGTTGATGACCTTTGTGAAAGATAAAGTTTAAGGTTAAAGGCTCATCGACATCGCGAACATCACCGGGACCTTCAAGCACAATGATGTCCTCCCCAGAGGTTTCATGCTGACCAATTTTCACCGACTTGCGATTTTTGACTTCACCTTGGCTACTATCAATATAGACAATAATATTGCCTGTATCCAACTCCTGACCAATCCTTTGAATCAGTTGTAAAAAGTTGCGATCGCTCCCGCCTCGTCGAACCGTCAGTTTCCCCTGTGCGTCTTCAACAGAGCTATTCACCGTATCTCCTACGCCAATCATCAACGGCATTTCTTTTGGGTCAAAATTCCCTTTAACCAACTCCAGTAATTCCTCTAGGGTTTTTGGCGCTTGTCGCACATTAAACTCTTCCCCTAAGGGATAAGAACCCGTCCGTTGAAAATAATAACGATTTAAAATCGCTAACACACCCGCCTCTTTAATCGCCCCTTGCAGCATAAACTGAAAATCAGTTGTCCCAGAATCTTGCCTTTGAGCTGGGCGTAATATTTCTTGTCCTTGCAAGTCTCTGCCTAAGTTGGGAGCATAATGGACAAAAAACGAATCGCCTAACCCTTTCACTTGTGCCTCTTTTAGAACTTCTTGCATCAGATTTTGCATATCTTTTTGCAAGTCCATATAAATTTCCGAGTATTGGCGCAGTTTTTCATAAAAGGTATTCAGATTCGCACTTGGGGAAACCTTATTTTCCAGAACAGAAGCCTGGATACATTCATCCAAATTATCAATTTCTGTAGCTATACTTTTTTGCTCAAAAAAGCGACATAACCGGATTTTAATCCTCTGGGGAACTTCAGCTAAAAATTCTAATTCTGCTTCGCTGACACCAGGGTGAGAGACATTCCCTTGACGGTCTTGCCATTGCACACCGCCACCCGCTAGACCAGGGAGATACAGCCCCTTTGCCTTAACCTCAGCCGGATTGCCAAAGGCGCGTTCAATAATACCATTTACTCCTTTTTCTCCAATATGTTCTCCATTAGTCAGGACATAAAAATGACCATCAAACGCCTGCGTCGCTTTAACATAGTTTCGGTCAATCACTCGCCTTAGGGGGTCTTTAACCAGTCCCATGCAGACGCCATCTAAATCTTGAATAATTAGGATATTTTCTACATGGGTCAAGACATCGGCAAGGACTTCAGTCTTTAATGATAGAGTATGCTCATGGGGGAGAAGTTGAGGAGAAACACTCATTTGTAAATCGCTGATGACAAACAGTTCATATTTTATCGTTCATGGTTCATCGTTCAGCGATAATCCTCTGACTCTGCCACTCTAGCAGCACAGCACGACACTGGAGACAGGTTAAATCTTGCAGGAGAGAGTGGATTCCTGGGGATGTGGTGGGGTAGGTGGTTCCAAGTCGGTTAGGGTTCACGGCGACTGTGGCGTCAAGTTCAGCAAGGAAACCGTAGAGGTTTTGGTTCGAGAAGGAGCTATTGATTGCCCAGCCTGTAGAATTGAGAGGAGTTAGGTTCGCGATCGCGTCTTCACAGACTCCCAATTCCCGGCTTAAGATTCCGGGAACGGCGGCGACGGGGGTTTGTTCAGGATTGACTCGTCCACCGGGAAAATCCAGGGTAGCTTCTCCGACACCAGGGCGATAAGTTGGTACAGGAAGCAGAAATTTCCCCGCCTGAATCGTGACGATGACAACTGAATCGGCTTTTTCGACGCGCCAATAGTCAAGAATTCGCCCTTGGTCATCTTGTAGGCGTTCACCGATTAGGGTAAGCCAGGGGGAACGGATTTTCACGAAACGGTCTAGGATTTGCCATGGGCGAGGTTTATTCATAAAACATTGGACTTTGGACAAAAAAACAAATTTGCGTAATTTATTTGCCAAGGCATTTGGAGCAGAAAAATTAGAGGTAGGGGCGGGTTTAGGGACAATTGTAGGGGCGGGTTTAGGGACAATTGTAGGGGCGGGTTTAGGGAATCAATCGTAGGGGCGGGTTTAGGGGATCAATCGTAGGGGCGGGTTTAGGGGCTAAATTCAGCTATTCACCGATAACGGAACAACAAAACCCGCCCTCCTCACCGATAACGGAACAACAAAACCCGCCCTCCTCACCGATAACGGAACAACAAAACCCGCCCTCCTCACCGATAACGGAACAACAAAACCCGCCCTCCTCACCGAAAGGCAATCGATTAATCCCAAACTGGACAACCAAACCCACCTTATTCTCAACCGCGATCGCACCAAAAAAATGTCGAAATTGGGACTTTAGGGAATTAGTGAAAGATTGGGGCAGGGCGGGTTTTGTAAAAAGGTGATTGGTGGCTCCATTAATTTTGTCCCTAAACCCGCCCCTACATTGGGTTTTATGTCCCGATATCATATTTTCTGAAACTTCAAACCATTGCACCGCTATCAGAGAAAATGTATCATTGCTCCCCCAGCTCCCCCAGCTTCCCCAGCTCCCCCAGCTCCCCCAGCTCCCCCAGCTTCCCCAGCTCCCCCAGCTCCCCCAGCTCCCCCAGCTCCCCCAGCTTCCCCAGCTTCCCCAGCTTCCCCAGCTCCCCCAGCTCCCCCAGCTTCCCCAGCTTCCCCAGCTTCCCCAGTATTTCCACGCCTGCTGCACTACAGCACTCTCAAAACACTGGGAATACTATCAACCGCTTCTAACGCCTGAATTTCGGCTAATGCTTGGCGGAAGTTTCCTTCCCTGACATCATGAGTCACGACCACAATTTCTGCTAACTCATCCCGGAACCCAATTTGCACGACTGACTCTAAACTGACCCCATGATTACCAAAGCTAATACCCAAATGACCAATAACACTGGGTCTATCTTTGGTCATAATCCGGGCATAAAATCGAGTGACTAATTCTGAAATTGGGTAAATGCTGCAATAGTGTTGATGCACACAACTTAATAAGGGATGCAGGTGATGTGTCTCTCCCGCCGTTTTCAATACAGCCGCAATATTCAGAATATCGGATACCACCGCACTCGCCGTTGGACCCGAACCTGCACCCGGACCAAAGAACATGACTTGTCCCAAGGGTTCCCCTTCCACCAAAATCGCGTTGTAAACCCCATTGATACTCGCTAGGGGATGGGTTTGCGGGACTAGAGTTGGGTGAACCCTAATCTGTAGCATTTCTGATTCGGGGTCACTGGTGGGAACCTTCGCCTCTCGCTTGGCTACCGCGAGGAGTTTAATCACAAACCCTAAGTTCTGGGCGTAAGCGATATCGGCGGCGCTGACTTGACGAATCCCTTCACAGTAAACGTCTTCTAACTTAATCCGTCCCGCAAAGGCTAAGGATGCGAGGATGGCAATTTTATCGGCGGCGTCTAAGCCTTCGACATCGGCTGTGGGATCAGCTTCGGCATAGCCTAATTTTTGGGCATCTGCCAGAATATCAGCAAATTCTCCGCCCTCGGTTTGCATCCGGGTGAGAATGTAATTGGTTGTCCCGTTGACAATACCGATAATGCTATGAATTTGATTTACCCCTAAGGACTGTTTCAGGGGTTGAATCACCGGGATACCGCCACCCACAGCCGCTTCTAGGAGAACATAGACGCCTTTTTCTTCGGCTGCTGTGAAGATTTGAGCCCCATAGCGGGCGATGACGGCTTTATTGGCGGTGACAATATGCTTACCGTGGGAAATGGCTTTGAGGATTAGCGATCGCGCGGGTTCTAATCCCCCTAGTAATTCCACGATAATATCAATCTCTGGGTCAGTGACAATCGACTCCAAGTCCGTGGTCATTATCTCAGGCGGCACTTTCACGGATCGGGGTTTATCTAGCGATCGCACGCCGACTCGATGAATGTCAATCGTTTGCAGCAGGGGATTTCGACCTATGGGGTCTTGTAAAATTTTCGCTGTTCCCGTACCAACTGTTCCCAGTCCCAGTAAACCGATTTTAAAAGCCACAGCTATTATCCTAAAATTTTAAGCATTACAGAAAATGGGTCATTTTTTCACTCAAACCAACCGTCATCCACATAATTAATTTGGGCAAAGGGGCTCAACGCTGATAGCACTTGAGTGCCGTAACTGCGATAGTTAACCCGATTGTCTAAGAGGGCAACAATCCCCTGAGAGTCTCGCACAGGTGCAACTGCCCGTTGTAATTCTCGCAACGCCGCAGGTAATAGAAATAAGCGAAACCAGTCTAAACGTCGCTGTTTGTAATGCGCCACTTTACCCGCAACCCAGGGAGATTCTAGGGATGGTAGGGGTAACGTGGCAATAATGAGCAGTTGGGGAGAGGGTAAAAATTGCTGCTGAGAGCGCCAGAATTCCCAACCACAGACTAGAATACCATTCTCGTCTAGCTGGGTCTTTTCCACCTGAACTCGCGAGCCAAATTCAGCGGCTAACACTGCCCCTAACTGGCTTTTCAGGGGGACATCCCCGACTAAGATGACGATCGGGGTTTTCAACTGATGAGTTGCCCCTAAAAGCGTTCGCACTTGTTGGAACAAGGCATGTTGGAATCGAGGCGTATTCGGCATTGGTAACCCATCGGGTAAATAAAGCTGAATCAGTTTACTGTTGCGATCTGGCGAGAATTTTAAGCAGGTTAATTCTCCTAAACCCAGTTGTTGACGGTAAACCGCAGCCGAAGCCTCTAAATCCAGCGCCGCGCCAATTAATACCACCGGTTGTTCTAACCAAATGGGACTGAGGGATGTTGCTACTTCTTTTGGTTCACAATACAGCGAAAACAGACCTTGCGATCGCTCAATCGCTGCCCAGGTAAACTGATTTGATGATTGCCAGCATTGCCAAAACTGCTTCCAGGCTGTTGGTAGATAGAAAGACTCCCCGCCATTTTCCGATTGTAATACCTCAAACAACTCCTGGAGGACAGCTTGTTCGCCCGATTCTATCAAATAGCAATCATAAGGATTTGCCGGATGCTCAAATAAGAGTTTAGTCAGCCGTACCCGCATGTCCCGAATCCAAGCCGTCTTTTGGGGATGGGCTAACATCAGTTCATGCCAATGCTGGGGTTCGATAGTACTCTTAAGTTGATCGCGCACCCAGTCTTCTAAATCGTCAGCTTGGTCAATGAGTGTGGGAATACCTGGAGGAAACTCCCTTTTTTGCGCCAAGCGATCTGCCAACCACGCTTCGGGAGTGGTAATCAGCAGTCCTTGAAAATCCTCATCTGGGAACGTGTCGCCAACGTAAATCGCCTTATTCGTACCCATCCATTCCTGCAAGCTGGGAATTTCTACCTGTAGCAGCCACTTTTGGACTGACACAGGCGCAACAATAATCACGGGTTCTTGCCATATTAAGGCAGGTGCCAGGTAACTCAGACGATAGAGTCCTTGGGTACTTCCCGTTTGAATTAATGCTGAACGCCCCAAGCGCAAAGCCCGCGCTACCAGCCGCGCCATGGTTAAATGGTGGGGCCAGTTGGGTTGACCTTGCTCTCGCAGAAAGGCACGTAAAGAGGAATGGACTTCTACTTCAATCACGTTAATCTCGTGGAAAGAAAGTTCCCAGAACTATAGACAGCTATTCTCATCTTGCCTCAACCTGAGGATGAGTTACTACGACTGGATTTTGGAACTTATCTAGTTTGACATAAGAATAGGGTATTAGGTGTAGCTGAGGTCTTGCACCAGTGCGTTAATCCTAAACATCAGCAGCTACCAACAACTGCTGCATCGCCTCCCAAGTTAACCCCTGCTGAATGTAACGAGGCGCATCCGGATTATAGGGACTGGCGACGCGATCAATCTTGACAATTTCCGCTTCTGGTGGTAATACAGGCACATCTGGATCGAAAGCAGTTGGACGCATCAAGGAACTAGAAAACCCTTTGTAAATAGCAATCTTATCCTCTTCGCCAGCAATTTGAGCGGTAATGAGTAAAACTTCTTGAGGATACTTAATCGTGTATTGTTCTAAACGCTGCCCAATAGAATTTCCTTGGTTCATGGTTGATTGGGGAAGGGGTGATTGGGGAAGAGGAATTAAAAACTTTTAGCTAACGCCTAACGCCTAACGCCATATCTGTACCCAGATTGGCGTGAGATGGATAGGCGGTTAATCGATGGGATTCAATATGCCATCGATTAACAACTTTCTAATCAATCCGCGAATTACATCAGATTGGGTTGTTTGTGTTACTTTGCAGAATTTGGCTAAATGCTCATATTCCCTATCTGATACTCGCGTTGTCACTTGCTTCATAGTTGTCAAACCAATTTCAATTTGCTACTCTTGTAGGACAGGTTAAATAAATTAAAAGCTAACCGCTTGCCTGTACTCTGAACCAAGACAACCTGGAATATGGGGTTCCGTCCAGAAACAGACTATTCGTAGTCGCATCTGTGGGCGGGTAAAATTCCAGCAGCTACATTGGGCGACAAAACTTTTGTATTGTCCGGCACGGTGGGGCATCCCGTGTCGTTAATAAAGCTCAGTCAATGTCCGAGGCAATAGCTGGAGTCACTGAGAAGCTTACACCATACTGTACTCAGTTGGTGTAGGAGTATGTCACCTTTTGACTTATCTGTCCCTGTCTCCGGCTACTGTTCCATAGCAATTCGTCCCTGTTTCCCTAAGCGAATCAGAACGAAATAGCTCAAGTACAGAACATAAGACAATAATCCGACAATGCCAATAAGACCCAAAAATTGAGGAGAAGACTCAGGATGGAAATATTGTTTAAACAACCACGCGGGTTCTAGCCAAACTCTACAGGCAAACGTTTCCGCAGCCTCTGGAGTAAACGCACATCCCAGAGACGGAATACTCCACAATACACCAATCCCACAGTAAATAGTTATTGCCCAGCGCCAAGCCGTCAGCGTAAGTTTCAGCGGGTTAGTCGGTTGATCTTCAATATCTTCATTCACATCCACCCAGAACCAGAGGGAGATGGGAATCAGAATCCGGGCAAACCAACCCGATATAAAACCAATGGGCCACGAGGCAATCATGATATAAACCGTAATTGCCAATAAACTAGACACGCGCCAGTAGATAATTAACAGGCGCACGATCGCATCAGCTTTTTTAACAAAAGCCCATACAATTAGGATCAGGGGAATCAACACCGTAAATAAAACGGCTAACCGATAGTCTGTCCAGACTAATGCTTGCAGCAGTTGATCGGGCATAGCTAATAGCCGACGAGTTCCTTTGGTTTCACGTTAACAGAGTGACACCGCGATCGGTTCACATCCCAAATTGTACGGTAATGTTGCCATTTCCGCTTCGGTAACATCCTTTAATACCCAATTTAAATGCATGACAGCTTACTAGTGTACTGAACAACAGGCTGTCAGAAACAAAAAAATCAGCCGGAATCACCCGAAGGAGTTCCAGCCGCAAAACTGATTCAGTGAATTCATCCATACAGAATCGGCAGGGATAGCCGATGAAGAGTCCTTATTCGTCGTAGACTCGGCACTCATCTGCATCAGGATTTTCTTCGCAATACTTCTCGAAGGAGGTTTTCTTTGTTCCTTGTTGCTTCTGGTGTGATGCTTCAGCTTGCAACTCTTCTACAGAATCCCAAGCTACCGCACAGTCTGGGGACTCTGCGCCTTGAGAATCACAAACAGCTCTAGCTTGCTGACGCTCCCGATCAATTTTTTCTTGAATATCACTCATTGACTACTTTCCTTGTTTCCTGATTACTGCACTAATGTATTGTACAGAACGCCTATTTATTTTGTGTTGACCGTCCCTGGATATATCCAAGTCGGTGCTTATAGGTCTTTAGGATTCTATAGTTTAACGTTCAGCAGAAGCCGACACGCTGTTTACAATTCTACACGATCTGCCCAACTACCGGAAATAGGTATTGGGGATTGGGGAGGTTTTGACCTTTACCTACGAGGACACGGTGCGTGAGTTAACTCCCCATATCCCTCATCTCCCTGGCAGCAGTCCCTTGGGAGTTAGCCGAATTGGAGTTATCATAAGGCTTTGATTAGTAGCCAACCTGAAAAACACCCTACCCTGGGAAAACCGCAGTAGAACTCATGGCAAATTTGATGAAGTGGGTCAATGCCTTATCAACTCGTCCGTCCTTGGAAACAGCCATCGTCGAGGTGGTAGATCGTCTGGGACAATCGTTGTCAATGCCTGCGGATTTGGGTCTGGTGTTCATCTCTTCCGCTTATGCCAGCGAGTATTCCCGATTAATGCCCCTGCTACAAGAACGGTTATCCGTACCCGTGATGATTGGTTGTGGGGGAGGTGGCGTGATTGGTATGAATGCCCAAGGTCAACCCCAAGAAATCGAAGCAGAACCCGCTCTATCAATCAGTTTGGCAAGTATGCCAGAGGTTTCAGTACGGGCGTTTCATATTCCTGGAAGTGCCTTGCCTGACTTGGATAGTTCACCCAATGCTTGGGTGGACTTAATTGGTGTTTCCCCCCAAGAGCAACCTCATTTCATCTTATTAGCCGATCCCTTTTCCTCGAAAGTCAATGATCTGTTACAAGGGTTAGATTTTGCCTATCCCGGTTCAGTTAAGGTGGGAGGATTAGCCAGTGCCAGTGGGATGGGAGTTCAGAGTGGATTATTTTATCGTGATCCTGAACAATGCCCTGAGGGTACGTTACATCGAGAAGGTACAGTCGGCGTGGCGTTGAGTGGGAATGTGGTACTCGACCCCATTGTCGCCCAAGGCTGTCGCCCCATTGGTCAACCCTATCAAATCACCAAAGGCGAACGAAACATTGTACTGGAACTAGCCGATAGTAATGGGATGAGCTTCAGTGAGGCTGAATCCCAGCCGCCGTTAGTCGTACTGCGCGATTTAATTCAAAACCTAAGTGAGAGCGATCGCGAATTGGCGCAACATTCCCTATTTATTGGCATTGCCCGTGATGAGTTTAAGCAAAGTCTCGGTCCTGGGGATTTCCTGATTCGCAATCTGTTGGGTGTTGATCCCAGACTGGGTGCGATCGCGATTGGCGATCGGGTGCGCCCTGGTCAACGGATTCAGTTCCATCTGCGAGATGCCCGCACCTCTGAGGAAGACCTAGAATTACTCTTACAGAATTATCAAAACCAAGTCAATCCCGCCCCAGAGACAGCAGGAGCATTAATGTTTTCCTGTTTAGGGCGGGGTCAAGGATTGTATGGCAAACCCGATTTTGATTCCCAACTTTTGTGTCGCTATATCAATAATATTTCCGTTGGCGGTTTCTTCTGTAATGGCGAGATTGGACCCGTAGGCGGGAGTACATTTTTACACGGCTACACGTCAGTATTTGGCATTTGTCGGCAACCTTAATTAGTCACCCTAATTTTAAAGGAGTGGGATTTTTGGGTAAATCTTGACTTTCACTGTTCATTTGGGCGAAAGGCTTCAACGAGTTCCTCAAGAGTGCAATTAAGTATCTGCAATAATTTCTGAGTTTGCTCTGGATATAACCGTGGTCTTTGTCCTCCTGTCTCCCACAGGGAAACGGTACCAACAGTGACATCCATCAAAATTGATATTTTCCGTTGGGTTAAGCCAGCACGCTTCCTCAAGTACGCAAACGTTATTGATTCTTCTTCGTTTGCCATGTTGTATCCTTGTTGATTTTAGGTTGACCAAAACGTGGTCTTCGTGCGCCCGTCTCCCACTGGGAAACAGTCGTAACGGTTACATCCATTGCAATGGAGATCTCGCGCTGGGTTAAACCCGCACGTTTCCTTAAATAGGTAAATGTGATTGGTTTTTCTTCACTTGCCACTTCACTTGCCATTTTGCATCCCGGTTGACTGGGGGTTGACCAGTATTTTTCGACAAGTATTAGTTAACTCTAATTTTAGAGGAGTGGGATTTTTGGGTAAATCTTGACTTTCACTGTTCATTTGGGCTAAACGCTTCAACGAGTTCCTCAAGAGTGCAATTGAGTACCTGTAATAATTTCTGGGTTTGTTCTGGATATAACCGTGGTCTTTGTCCTCCTGTCTCCCACAGGGAAACGGTACTAACAGTGACATCCATCAAAACTGATATTTTCCGTTGAGTTAAGCTAGCACGCTTCCTCAAATAGGTAAAAGTGATTGGTTTTTCTTCATTTGCCATATCACATCCCCATATAATTTAGGTCGAACGGGAAAGGTTGACAAATTTCGGTCAACCTAAATATACTAGACATAGAAAAAGACAGGCGAATCGAGGAGTCGCCTCAGACCTTCGACTAACTTGTCCATTTCCCTCACCTGTTAGGACTCGCAAACCTAACGTCTACCCTATCCATTGGCTAGCTAGCCCAACAGTTAGTTTAGCCATTGGCTAGGTTTCGTCTGGCTGTCTAGATAGCTTACGCTGGCTTACATCCTATCTTATATGACCAAAAAGCGATGCCGCAAAAGGGCGATCGCACTCAGTCTATCCATACATACCCTATGAGGACATTCAACGCAAGCTCGGCACTCGCTGTCGCGCCACAATTTGCTGCCATTCGCGCCGTTCTCCAACCCTAGGGTGATTACCTGCGCCAACGCCGGAAACGGTCAGCTTGTAACGTTTTCATAGCCTTTAATCCCGCTTAAACAACTCACAGGAAAGTTGAACTTTACCATTCTTTTTGATATCCTGCCCGAAAACGATTGTCTTGCCATTCCTGGACAAAATTAGGTTGAATCTGGGAGCCATTTCCCCAGAGTTATCCGTTTCCAAGGCGCAGGTCTATGATAGTTTATCAACGTGCGATCGCACCCTGATCTCTTGTGGCTAAAGACGCACTGACGTAGGGTTTCCCTTTCCACTACACAAAAAACGCGATCGCCAATCACCAGTATTAGCTACTAATACCAAGTTGCAGTCAAACTTTATAGTTCAGTCCGCGTAGGCGGACTTTGTTTGTGTAGCCGCGACTTCAGTCGCCAGGGCAAAAATGGAATTACGTCACTCCAGGAGTAAGGTAGTGTGATTATCGATAAAAGCAGGTTTACCATTACTATCCATCGCGCTAAAGGTTTGGAAATAGCGGCGGACAAGGGGGGGAAACTCAGGAAAATCAAAACAGGCGTCACCCACAGCAATATCTGCCCAAAAGTTGCGTAGACTGGGGGCAAGTTTATCGGCGTCGGCTACGGGTAAACATAAAGGTGGGGCGGTAAGTAACTTTACCATAAACGGATGAGAGCGATCGCCCATCCATTTCCGCGAAATTTCCGGCAGATTTTCCCAACCGGGTACAGATGTGATGTGATGGGATTCTATCTGTAACCAGCGATTCCCTCGGTTATCGGTTCGCAATTCTAAGACTCGGTAGGGATGGGGATAGCTGACTAATGATCCGGTGGTAATGTCGTAGATTCCCTGGTGATAGGCGATATCCTGGACATGAAGATGACCTGTAAAGATTAAATGGACCCCAGCCGCTTTGAGCAGATTTAACAGGGTAGGGGCATTATCCAGCATATAACGGCGTCCCAAGGGATGCTTTGCCTGATTCGGTAGATGTTCGATGACATTGTGATGTACCATCACTACAACCAACTTATCCTGAGTTTGAGAAAGTACATCCTCAAGCCATGCCAATTGCGGTGCATCCAGACAACCCACCTGCTTACCCGTCTGGTCAAATTGGTTGGAATTTAACCCAATAAGCTGCACACCGGGGAAAATTTCATGGGTGTAGTAGAGTTTGTCGGGATTATCATAGCCAAATTGATGATAGTAGTGAGGAAAGTCTTTCAGTCCAATCGAACGTTCGTCCGGTAATAGCGTGGGGACATCATGATTACCAGGTACAACGTAAACCGGGTAGGCTAGCTGGGATAAGCGCCTTTGTAGCCAGTCATGGTTAGTCGGTTCGCCGTGTTGGGTTAAATCTCCTGGAAGCAGGAGAAAATCTAGATTCAGGTGTTCTAAATGATTGAATACTAGCTCTAGGGCGGGGATACTGATTTCCACTAAATGAAAGCGGGTGGGAACATCCCAAATGGTTTTAGGCAGGGCAATGTGTAGGTCGCTGATCACCGCAAAGCGGGCATTTAAACTCATGAATTTTTCCCTCTCTCAGCCCTTAGTTTTCAGGTTGAGTGTCGGACTTC
Source organism: Coleofasciculus sp. G2-EDA-02 (assembly GCF_040226375.1). NCBI lineage: Bacteria > Bacillati > Cyanobacteriota > Cyanophyceae > Coleofasciculales > Coleofasciculaceae > Coleofasciculus > Coleofasciculus sp. G2-EDA-02. The sequence goes on from NZ_JAVKEW010000145.1 coordinate 30,589, forward strand.
TATTGGTTATAACACTTTCTGTGAAAAGTGAGATGTCTGTTGCATCTATGTTTGACAACAATTAATTATTGTGTTTATTTTTGACCTAGATTCCGACACAATTGCTAGATTGGAATCAGCTTCCATAAGCTAGCTCCTTGACGAAATCGAATCGAGCAGCACTATCCTGAGTTAAGATTCATTATACCATTGTCAGAGGGGTAACAACCTACTATTTACCAGGGTTTTGGAGGAAATGGTTATGTTTGAAAAGATGCTTGTTGCCATAGATACCTCTGGTATGGGTGACCCTGTTTTCGATCAAGCCCTAGAATTAGCCAAAGCGGTGAAGGGTCATCTATTACTGTTGCACGTTCTGTCTCCGGAGGAAGACACGAGTCCGGGTATGCCAGGATTTGCTGAGACGGACTATTACCCGTGGCGATTGGATGATGTGAATATCAGCTACCGCCAGCAGTGGGACGACTTTGAAAGCGAATGTCTGGAGATTTTGCGCGAGCGCACGGCTAAGGCTACCGCGGCTGGTGTCATGGCTGAGTTTACCCAGGTGCCAGGAAGTCCGGGGGAAACCATCTGTAAGATGGCTAAGACTTGGCACGCTGATCTAATTATCATTGGTCATCGGGGTTTGTCAGGGCTTTCAGAGTTACTTTTGGGGAGTGTCAGTAATTACGTTCTCCATCATGCTCCCTGTTCAGTTCTGACGGTGCAATTACCTGTTGTTAAAACCTCTTAATCTTTTAAAACTGATGGAATGGAATCCTGAACCTGTAGAAACCCAAATCGGTATTCAATTCAAGCATGGTGATACGCTTCGCCTTGCTTTAATGCATCGCTCTTATGCGGAGCAAATTGGAGAATATGAACAGAATAACGAGCGATTAAAATTTCTGGGGGATGCCATCGTTAATTTGGTGATTACTGACTATTTATATCACAACTGTCCCTATTTAGAGGTTGGTAATTTCAAAGGCTTACGGGACAAGTTAGTCGAGGGACAAAGGTTAACTAAACTGTGGTATCAACTGGGATTAGGCGAAGGGTTTCCGTTTCTAGGACTGACCCAAGAACGGCATCGCTTGCGTTTACAAAGCCACAATCCCTTTGAGGAGGCATTGATAGCGGTAGTTGGGGCGATTCATCAGGATCGCGGGTTTTCTCAGGCGCGGAATTGGTTGATTAAGCAGTTGGTTGCGCCGTTACTGGAGCATCATTTAAAAAGTATAAAAGAGCGTTCATCTGAGAATAAACAGTTAAGGTTTCTGGGAGATGCGGTACTTAAGGGGGTCGTTGCTGATTATTTGTATGGCTATCTACCCAATGTTAAAGTTGGTAGTTTAAATGAGTTGTTTAAGGATTTAACCTCTAAGGAGAATCAAGCCGACTATATCAATCAAATCACGACTGAGGAGTTGACGGCGCTGAATTTGGGGAATGAGAAAGATTTAGGCAAATCATTTAAGGCATTATTAGCCGCCGTTTATCTGAATCGGAGTGCTGAAAATGATAAGCGGGGCTTGGCGGAAACCGAAAACTGGTTTGTTGAACGGTTTGTTGATCAGGATCAGGTTTTAAGGAAGGCGATTCGTTTACTGATGGAAGATGGTAAGTCGCAGAAGTGGATTGTACGGTATGTTATGGGGTATGAAAGTAAGGATTATCATGCGGGGAGAGAGCGGTTTAATGAAGTAATGGAAGTCGGTTAGCAGCCTAATAAGTCTGGAAGAACGGACTTTTTCATTTGAATGAAACGTTTATCAATGGATAATTAATAATTGATAATTGACAATTGATTAATTGGGTCTAAGACCTCTTCGTTTACGAAGAAATTAAAAAAGATTTTCCTTAATTTCAATCCTCTTCTTTTAAGGAGAGGTCATTATCCATTGTTC
>NZ_JAVKEW010000146.1:0-16861 GCF_040226375.1 Coleofasciculus sp. G2-EDA-02
GGTAAAAAACGGATTGGCATCAAACTCGAATATGTCGAAAAACCAATTCATCGAAAGGATGGCTACAGCTATGGGTGAAAAGTACCCAAACGGGAATAAATGTCTAGATGTGTCCAGAAATTAACAAACAGCTTCTAACCCCAGTTAACCTATCCATTAAGATGAGGCTACGATGAGGCACAACTCGGTATTATTTGATCTAGTCAGGGTTACGCATCTGCTCCAACTCGGTTCGGATCAGGGCGATTTGTACCGTCAGTTCTTCAAGTTCTTGTTGGGTACTGCGAGATGTGGTTCCCGTTGATGATGAACCACTGTCCCTGGGCGTTGATGGTGTAGCTGATTCTGTCGGTTGGTTCATTTGGTTGAATATCTGTTCAATCAAGCGTTGAGCCTCTTGCTCGGTTTTTTCGCCTTTTTTTGACAACTCAGCAACCTGTTGATTGAAGTCTAAGTTCAGCAGGGACAGGTTTTCTTCCCGCTTTTGCTGATCCTGAAGGCTTTCGATGAGGGAAGTGGTAGCCCCCAACGATACACGGAAGCCAGTTTGGAAAACGTCTTGGATATTGTTAGAACTCATAATTTTGTCCTTAGACCCCTTGCTTATTTTACAATATTTGACACTTCTGTAAAGCTGCCCTACCTTAAATTGTCAGCCAACTTGTTCTAGATACTGATTGACATCCTCAATCACCCGAGTCAGTTCGGCTTCCGTACTCAAACGGATGCGTTCATCCCGCAGTGTAATTAGGACTTTAGCCGCAAAGGGACTGGGGTAAATATTGGGATTGCAGAAAATTTCCAAGAAAACATCCCCAGTATATTGGTACTCTATCGGTTTTTGTGGACTGGGCTTGCTGGTACTGCCTGGGGCTTGAGCCGTAGCTTTTAAGGTTTGTACAAGTTGGGCAAGTGCCTTTTGTAAATTTTGGGCAGCTTCCGGCGTAAATTTGAACGATACAGACCCTTGAGCCAGATTGAGGGTAAGTTGAGCTGGAACCATGAGCAATAAATCTTAATAATGAGCGCTTACTGATAGAAGATGGTAACTAAGTCCCTCCGAAAATCTACCAAAGAATTAGGCGTCTTGGCACGCATTTCCTAGAAAAACTCGCAAGAAGCCTACAAAAAATTAGGCAGCTTAGAGAATTAAAAGCATTAAAGGACAAGGGTTTCAGTCATTTTACCAGCTAAACTAAAGATAGGGGAAATTAGTTATTTAGGGGCAAACAGAATGCCAGCCGACAAACGTGCTGAAGTTCGCAAGGTTTTGCTGATTACCCTGGTGTTGAATGTATTCGTGATGGCATTGAAAGCCGTTGTTGGCATTTTAACAGGGTCTTTGAGCTTACAAGCTGATGCGTTGCACAGTGTCACCGATAGTGCCAATAATGTTTTGGGCTTAGTGGCGAATCGATTTTCGTCTCCTCACCCCGATCGCGAACATCCCTATGGTCATCAGAAGTTTGAAGCGGTGGGCGCCTTGGGGATTGCGGCGTTTTTGGGCATCGCCTGTTTTGAAATTCTCAAAGGCACAATCGAGAGGATTGTCAACGGTTTGACGCCGATCAAGATTGCAGCACCAGAGTTGTGGTTACTGCTGATTGTCTTAGGCGTGAATATTTTCGTCACCTTCTATGAAAGAAATGTCGGGAAGCGGGTGGGAAGTGCGATTTTGATAGCGGATGCTCAACACACGATGAGTGATGTGTGGGTGACCATTACGGTTTTGCTAGGATTGATTGGCATCTGGCAAGGAGAAGTATGGAATCTGCCCCAACTCCAGTGGCTAGATGTGATTCTCGCCTTTCCTGTCGCCCTGTTAGTCTTTCGCAGTGGTTGGGAGGTGTTAAAAGATAACTTACCCTGGTTAGTGGATGAAGTCGCGATCGCACCTGAAGCGATTCAAGTCATTGTTATGCAAGTTCCTGGAGTAATCAACTGCCACGATATCGCCTCTCGTGGCGTTTTGGGGCGTCAAGTCTTTCTGGAAATGCATCTGATTGTTGATGCCAAAGACGTGGAAACCGCCCACCAAATTACCGAAGCCGTGGAGGATCGATTAGAAGAACGCTTTCATCCGGTGCGAGTGTTGATTCATGTTGAACCCCCAGCTTATGAGTCGGATCAGATTACTTTTTAATCACTCATACCCCCTGGAAAAAGCCTGACTTTTCCACAGATATTGCCACTTTTCCACAGAAACCGCTTAGTTTTCCACAAAAGATAAGGAAATGTTAATCCCAAAGTTTACTCTTCTTAACCAGAAGAGACGTTCAGCCGGAACGTCTCTACCACAGTTCATTTGTCCTTAGGCAGATACCTGTTCGCTCATCTCCTCACTGGTTGCTGGGGACGCTTCTGCCAAACTTTTTTCCTTATCCCGCTTCCGTTTTTTAGCATAGAGTTGAATCGATGCTGCCATAGCAATAATCAGGGCAAAGATTCCCCAAGCCGTGATATCTGTGGGTAAACTATTCTTAAACACGGCAAGTAAAACAATCGCGACGAGTAGGACAGTGGGGGCTTCATTGAGTGCGCGAAACTGTTGACTAGTCCATTGACATTCTCCAGATGCTAACCGTCGCATCAACCGACCGCAGTAAAAATGATAAGCCAGCAACGCCACGACAAACCCCAACTTAGCGTGCATCCAACCGGATTTTAAAACCTCTGGCTCAGTGGTGAGTAAACCAATTGCCATGGCGACAGTCACAATCATTCCCGGTGTGGTAATGATGTTGTAGAGACGTTTCTCCATGAGTTGGTATTGATTTTTCAGAATCGTTTGCGCGGGTTCCGCTTCCTGTGAGGCTTCTGCGTGATAGACAAAAAGACGCACGAGGTAGAATAACCCAGCAAACCAGACAACAACGCCAATTAGGTGAAACGCCTTAAACCAGAAGTAAGCCATAAATTATTCCTTTACAATTGAGTGATTGGATTAGAGTGGGCAATCTGTTAGTATGTCTATCCTATTCAGATTTTGCCCCATTCTCAACTCAAACCAATCACTAACTGGATCAGTCATACTGCGAATAGTTGGTAAAAGTATAGTCAAATATAGACAGACATAATTTCATTGCAGAAATTCCCTTCGCTTTTACTTTGAGAGATTAATTCTCATAATAGTGAACTACGCACCTCTCTATCCCATAGCGGTTAAACGCATTTGGGAATGCTTTTCGTAAAATATTGTAAGAACCGATGACATCAGATTGAACAAGAACCCCCTGATTTGTACGATTTTTTGTATCTTTATAGCCGGGGATTTTCGGTCTACCTATAAATTTATCTGGATGCTTTTTAAATTCAGAGTTCGCGGCGAAAAATGATTTCCAGTTCCGATCTAATCCTCTTAAAACTTGCTGCGATACTTTCGCGGGTAAGGCTTTATATTGTTCGGTTTCTTTCATCAAAGAAGCCATCTGATTATAAGTCAAATACCCATGACCATAAATCCAGTTTTGACGGATGAGATAATTGGCTGAGTTGTAAAGATTTTTAGACTGCCAAGACAAGCGATCTATCTCCCTCCAAAAACGATGCCCTTTTTTAATAATATGTCTTTCAGCTAGTCGCATTATTGTCTGTGAGATTTTAACTGTTTCAAGTTGTCATCAATCGCCTCCGAAGTTATGATAATCGTACCAGACGGCAATTGATGACGGGTCAAGTTTCCTTGTTTCCACCACCTCCAGGCAGTTCGATAACTGATTCCTGCTTTTTTGGCATAGTCTGAGAGTTTCATGTCTATATATTACCCAACATGACTACATCTGACTATATTCTTATTGAAACTTTACAATACCCGATTGGGGACTCCTGATAGACCTCGTGATAGAGTAAACCTTTCAACTGTAGCCCGATTGCGATTATCCTGAAAAAGGAGGGGTGCAGGACTCTATCGAATCCAATTTAAGAAAGGAAGCGCTCATCGCCTTGCTCGCCAAGCGCTATAACCGATTCTGGGTGCGAGGATGCCATAGAGTAATTCCTGATGCACTTATCACAGATTGATTGTTACATTGCCGGATTAGCAGGGACAATGAAGTTAGGCTAATGTACAATTTGCAGTCTCGTTTGATCAGATGGCTTACGCTGACAACCTAGATACAACTCTCATGACCGATATTACACTTAGTGGGCGCTACCGCGTTATCCGTCAGCTTGGGGCGGGTGGGTTTGGAACCACCTTTCTCGCAGAAGATAGACAATTACCCGGTTATCCTTGGTGTGTTGTCAAGCAACTGAAGCCAAAAACCACTGATCCGGGGATGTTGCAGACAGCAAGACGTTTATTCAATACCGAAGCCGAGGTTCTGTACAAATTAGGAAACCATGAGCAAATTCCCCGACTGTTCGCTCACTTTGAAGAAAATCAAGAATTTTATTTAGTCCAGGAATTTATCGAAGGTGATAGTCTATCTAAACTTTTACCCCTCGGTAAGCCGTTGAGAGAGGCAATTGTTATTCGACTATTACAAGAAATTTTAAAACCTCTGGAGTTTGTTCATCAGCATCAAGTTATTCACCGGGATCTCAAACCTGCGAATATCATCAAACGCAAATCCGATAATAAAATTGTTTTAATCGATTTTGGTGCGGTTAAACAAATCAGTACTCAACCCGTCGAAACCAAGGAACCAACGGCGCTGACGATTGCCATTGGTTCAGCCGGCTATATGCCTAACGAACAACTAGCCGGAAAACCGCGCTTTAGCAGTGATATCTATGGGGTGGGGATGATTGGTATCCAAGCTTTGACCGGGTTACACCCAAAAGAACTACAACAAGACACTGAAACCAGTGAATTTCTCTGGCGCGATCAACTGAATATTAGCCCAGGTCTGGGTTATGTTATCGATAAAATGGTGCGCTATGACTTCCGTCAGCGTTACCAATCCGTCACAGCAGTCTTAGCTGATCTGAAAAATTTAGCTCATTACAATTCGGGTATTATCACATCCTCTCCTGGGAAAGGAATACCTGTTCAAGGGGCGAGAACCAAAGGACAAAAATTGACCCAGATGCCAACCAAGATGTTGGATAAAACAACCGGAAAAATAAGCAAGTCGGGAATGAGGAATCCGGCAAAATCCTTGACCGGAACAGGAGAAAATTCGGCGGCGACATCTGGGAAACGTTCTCGGAATTCAGCGGTCAACTATCCCCCATCAAGGACAAATAGTGATAGCCAAGATTCTACGGCGCGATGGGATTATGCTCCGGACGCACCAACGCAGATTATAAGGGATGAAGCGGATACGAATCAAGGCAGAGCAGTCGCTTCAAGGTCTAATCCCTCTAAATCATCCCCCCTAACGAAAACACCGATTCAGTTGAATTGGCTCAAGCTGCTGAAAGGGCGAAAAGCGAAATGGGTAGCAGGATTTGTCTTACTTATTTTTGGCGGGGCGGTGACTTCTCTGTATTGGTATTGGCAACAGCGCCCGCTTTCTAATCAGGTGTCTTATAAGCCCACAGAAACCCCCCGAAATAGCGACTCACTCGTCCCAGAAAATCAAAATACGGCAAAATCTTCTCTGTCTCTAAATGAACCTCAACCGATTTTACCTACCCACACTCTCCTGACTCCTTCACCATTGCCACCAATTGATTTAGCGGGAGAATTAGAAGCTAAATCCTTTATTAATTCGGTGAATAAAAGCCAACAAATTTTCTATTTACAACACGAACAATTTGCCTCAAGCTTAGATGAGTTGGCAATTCCCTTGCAATCGCAGCCCGAATCTTATGAGTATCAGATTGTCTCAGCGAATCAACAGCAAGCGCTGGTTACGGCTCAAGCGAAGAAGCCGGATTTAAAGAGTTATACCGGGGCGGTGTTTGTGATTGGGGAATCGGCGATTGATCAAATTTGCCAGACGAATCAACCGTCACAAACGCCTCCCCCTCAACCTGAAGTAGTGGAGAATACTATTCAATGTCCAGCGGGTTCTTCCCCACCCTACCAAAAAACTAATCAGTCATAAAATAGAGATTTCAACTAAGAGCAAACAAGGGTGCATGTCAACGCAAGTAGGTTGGGTTGAGAAACGAAACCCAACTTATCCGGTTAGCTGGAATATTGAGTGCTTTCCCTGACATACTCCCGAAAACAATCAGCATACCTCCAGTCATGACCAAGGCTAAAGCGGCGGGAACTATCGGTATCCAACCCCCTTGCAGGAAGAGAACCCACCCGCTTCCGTATAAAATACCTGTAGCGAATCCGCCTCGGATCAAAAAACCTAATAGTGAACGAGAATTGTGGGCGAGTATTCCTCCAACTAAAGACCAGCCGCCAATCCAGAGGATCTCAATGGGTTCTAACCACCACCACATCAGGGGTCGATGATCTAAAACAGCACTGAGAATTTGACTGACCATCTGCGCTTGAATTTCTATTCCTGTCATGGTTTGAACAGTTCCTTGTCCTTTACTGTAAGGAGTAAGCCAACGATGATCGTTAAAACTGGGAGCGGTGGTGCCAATCAGAACAATACGATTTTTTACTCGGTTAGGATTGAGTTGACCATTCAGAACATCTGTGAGCGTAATTTTCTCAGCAATCTGGGGAGTGGCGCGGTAATTGAGTAAGATTTGGTGACCACTTGCATCAATATTAGAATAGCCACCTGTGTTTTTTTCTAGAGTTTTAAATACCGTTGAGCCAAACTGGAGGTAACCTTCGGGATTCAGTTGCGGTTTAATTCCTTGGCTCTTTAGATAATGAGCGGCAATCTGTATACTAAAAGCGTATTGATTTTGACAGGGTAAGGGGTTAGAAACGGCGATAAGATGACGACGCAGAATTTCATCTGTATCGAGGACAACATTATTAAACCCTTGTCGTTCCCCTGACACTTCCGGTGGCGGTAAAACTCCAGGATTCCCGTAATGGCAGATGGTAAACAAGCGATCGCTCTTTTTCATGGCTTGGGCTAACTCTGGATAGTTTTCGTCTACAGGGCGATCGCGATAAATATCTAAGCCAATGGTTTGGGGTTGATAAGACTCTAATTTGGCTAAGAGTTGAGCAAAGGCTCGATCAGATAAAGATGAGCCAACTCGTTCGGCTGCGGGTTGAGCCTGAACGTCTTTTTCGGTAATTTCTACAATTAAGAGTCGTTCATCGGGTCCTTCATGGGGTTGCAGCCGCATCAGGTGATCGAATAGGGTGAGTTCCCAGGATTCCAACCAACCGCGCGATCGCACCCCGAAAACCATACCTGTCGCGATCGCGGCTGTGATCAAGACGATGAGTATTGTCCACCACCAGGGTTGCAGGTATGGATCAAGGGTAATAATATAAACGGCGACAGGTTGGGGAATATTCTTTAACAAGCGCTCTCCGGCTTTCGTAATCTGAAGCTGTTGCTGATCCTTCACTTCATTGAGATGATCTTTAACGGCTTCGTAGACGGTTTGGGAAATACAAATTCCCCCCGCAGGTGCTTCATTTTGCAGCCGCGCCGCCACATTCACCACATTACCCATCACATCATCCTGATAGGCGTTGATAAAATTACGGGAGGGTGAAACACTGAAATCATTTTGGAAGAAAAACACTTCCCCCAGATGGATACCAATTCGATGGCGAAGAATGTCCCGCTTGGGTAAATTCGCCGCAGCGGTTTTGAGGGAATTTTGGATCGCGATCGCGCAATCAACAGCGTTTTGTGCAGTGTCAAAGCGAATCAATAACCCGTCTCCCAACCCTTTGAGTACCTCGCCGGAAAACTGCTCACAGCATTCCCGGATAAGCTGAAAATCCCTTTGGAGCAGTCCCATGGTATGCTTCTCATCGGCTGCCATTTTTGTCGAGAATGATTCCACATCGGTAAAGACGACGGCAAGAATCCGTTCCTTGGGACAATATTTTTCAATCCAATCTAGATTAAAAACGGTTTGATATATCGGATTATAAACCACTAAGTTACCCTGGTGCTTATTCACTAATCCCGATAGCCGCAATTCGATATGTTCAGTACAATTTTTCGCCTCAACACTTCCCTGTTCTAAAATGACTCGATAAATCTGGAGTGATTGTTGACAACAGTCAGGTTGTCCCAACAGGCGATCGCGAATCGTTCTCAGATGTTCCGGTTCATCTTGGGATTCCCAATTTTCAATAATCTGCTTTTGCACAAACTGTTCTACCCATCGGGGGGCTTCATTCTCAGGAATAATACAGAGTCCATTCTGTTCCTGATTACAATAATTTACCAAAAGCCAACAGAGTTTTTGGGTGAGAAAGGGTTGACCCCCCGTCCAATACAATACCTCTCTTAATACGGCTTGGGGACAGCTCACTCGTCCGACTAACCCTTGAATTAAAGCCGCGCTTTCGTGAACTTGAAACCCTTTCAATTCAATTGCCCGACCAATATTAAATGGGGTTGCATATTTATCTTGAATTAAATCCGATGGTGTAGCTACTCCCAATAAGGCAAAAGTAAGGCGTTTGTAGTCAGATTTGGTTGCCCGTCTGTCATAACAATTACGGATCAGGGCAAAAAAATCATCAGCCGGAAAACTTAATCCCAAAACACTATCAATTTCATCGATAAAAATAACGATGTTTTGGTTAATTTGTTTTAACAATACTGTTTCTAAAAATTTGCCCAAACGCTGCACTGGCGAGAGATCCTCATATTCTCGTAACCAGTTACGTCGATTCACTTGTAAATCGAAACCACTAATTAATTCTTGGATAATCCCACCGTACCACTGCTGGGCGCTAATCTGTTGACTCCCAATACCATTCAGTTCAATTTCGGCACAGGCAATTCCTTGGGCTGTGAGTTTGCACATAGTGCGGATTCGCAGAGAAGATTTGCCCATTTGCCGAGAATTAAGGACATAGCAATATTCCCCGGATAGTAAACCGTTATAGAGTTCAGAATCTGCTTTTCTTACCACATAAGTGGGTGCATCAGCGGGTAAACTTCCGCCAAGATGATACCGATCAGCCCCGTTGAGTTCATCAGCATACATTCGGTATTCACTCCTTAATGATGGCAGAAATATTGACGATATAAATTACAGCGGGGTTCGACCTGATTTCCCGACCGTTTTACTAAACCTATACTATGAAGTTGATAGGCTTGCATGGGTTCAACTTGTACAGGCGTTTTAGTCGTAACAACGGTTTTAAACGCCTCTGCTAGTTGAGGATGAGACTGTAAATACAACCAATTTTCTCGCAAATGACTGGCATAAATTCCAGCGTCTGTTGGCGCAGTAGCTAAGAGTTGATCGAGGGGCATATTGGGGTCATTTTTTAGGTGGGTAAAGGCGCGTTCGACTAAATAGGGATGTCCTCCGATCATGTTGATTAAGGGTTGAAGGTAACTCAAATCGGGCTTGAGTCCATAGTTTTGGGCAAACTCTTGTATCTGCTCTAAGGTAAAATCTGCAAGTTCAATGGGCAAGCCAACATTAAAGGGCGATTGATTAATATTGAGGCGAATGTAAACATCAGTGGAATGGACGATAATTAACCGCAATAGTTGCCACCGTTGGCGACTTCTGGCTTTTTCATACCAGGAGCGCAAGAGTCCGAAAAAGTCTTCATAAATTTCGGGATAAGGGAAGAGTAAATGTACATCATCTAAGCACAAGGCAATGGGGTTATTCCCTGAGGCTAAGAGATAGTCTTCAAAATAGGTAGTACAACTGACTTTAGAACCCATATCCTCTTCATCCCAATAATCGTCTAAGGCATTGGCTAAGCCGAGTTCACGCGAGAGATTAATACAAAACCACCGTAATAATTTATCCAGATGAGTGAAATGACTCTGACTATCGGCTAGTTTAAAGCTTAAACTCGCGGTGCGGTAGCCTTGAGTGGCTAATTTAGCTAATACCCGATTTACGAGTAAGGTTTTACCCATTAAACTGGGTGCTTTAATCCGCACCAGCGCTCCCGGTTGTAAGAGGGTTTGATAACAAGTGCTTTCCAAGGGAGAGCGTTCTACATAGTAGTCGGGCGTAAATGATTCTAACTGTTTTTGGTTAGGAAAATAGGGGTTTTGGGCTGGAGAAATTGGATTGGCGAAAGCCTGGGAAACCTGGTGCTGTTTCCAATATCTCTCCAGTACTTGTTTGAAATTGCTTTTTTTCACTTTCTCTCCTAAGGCTTCGGTTAAGATTTTCCACAGCTTCGGAGCGACATCTTGACTAATATAGCTGGTGGCATATTGATGTTTGGCGGCAATTTGGTCATACTCTTGACGTTGCCATGCTCCTTTGAGAACCATGACTTCTACATCCGTCAAGCTGCGGTGAGCGCTGTGTGATACAGCTTGGTTCGCCATTTGGATGGCGTCATCTATATCAAATTTCATTGGCATGAAGACTCAGACTAACCTACTTATCTTATCTTAGTAAATACGAATACACCCTGAGATGAAGTGAGATTTTGCGAAAATTACACAAGCCATAAACCTGAATTTTACTGAATTATTCCGATTTATTTGAGAGGGAAATTTTTCGGGTAATAATTGCTGTGTAATCTTTAAATCATCACCATCCAATAGCTCGGTTTTGCCGCCTGTTACAGAGGTGACACCACGTCTCTACATTTTCGACATTCTGGCTGAGAATGCCGTTGGCGAGACTCTGCCTGCCATAATAGAGTCATAGATAGTTTCTAGTTCAACCATAGCAAATTGACTATATTTTTTACATATTGATACAATTATCAGGGAAGCACTGACAGAATTTGAAAAGTAATATTTGATACAATTAGGGTTCAGTTAGTTTGTGGGAATGGCTCAAGCTTTTTCGTATCAAGGTTTGTAAGAGTTGTGGGGTGGGATAGCGATCGCACTTTTTCCGAGTTAGCTATCTAGTTCCACTGAGTCATAAAATTTAATATATTCCATGACTCAAGTGCGATACAATAATTCCTAAATTTTATGAAAATAAACCTAACGTTTCCAGAACACCCTGAATTATCCTCAATTTTAAAGTCCTGAATTTTCCTCAACTTTTTCCGGATATAGTCGTTCATACTGAGAAGCGAAATGGGGAGGCAAAGAAAATCAATTCAATCAGCCGCCCATTTTTAAGTAATAACTAGGAGCATTGACATACAAATGAAACTTACCTCTTGGCGCAAATATAAACCTGGTATTTTTTCCCTTTTATCTTCAGGGATTAAAAAATTATTGAGTCTAATTTTTCGGATCGGCTCTCCTCCTTCTAATTCGGATGTTGATGCTGAAACAACTTTCTGTGGAAATCGCCCCTGCCCTCCTCCACCTCCTTCTGATTTAGATGAAAAGTATGAAATAACTTTCTGTGGGAATCGTCCCTGTCCTCCTCCACCTCCTTCTAATTTAGATGTTGATTCTGAGACGAGTTTTGTTGTATAATTAGGCACTAATCCTTTGGTGGATTTAGATTAGGCTTAAATCAACGGCAACAATGACGGGTGCATCTAAATTTGAAAATTCCGGTGAAATTTTTGTCTGGGGAACTATAGTAATTCAAGGTGAATTTTGAGCGAATAATTGCTCTCTGAGTTTTCTCTACTTCCCCACTAACACTATTAGAATTCCCCAGACAACCAATCCCCGTTCTATCCTCTAGTATTTTGACAGACTGAGACATGAACATTTTCAAATGGATGCTTATTCATCACAGCAAACCCTTACTAGCTATCGGAATCATCCTTAGCCTAATTACTACTCTTTCCCCAGCGACGGCACAAGTTGAGCCGTCCCATGCTATTTTTGAACCAATATCAATTCCCTCTCTTCTGCCCAATTTACCCGGTAATGGTACGCCCACAAGCAAAAATGGAACTGGGACTCGTGGTGACTGTTTTTATCAGGATGGGGATCGTTTACTGACTCGCATGGTAGGTAGCAAAAACTTTCAGCTAACTGTAAGTGAATATCCTACCTTTTTGGTTTATGTACCCTATGGTTCAGACAAAGTATCGTCTGGAGAATTTTCTATCCAATATGGGGAAGATGATATTTACCGCACCACCTTTAAAGTGCCAGAAACACCCGGAATTTTTAGTGTCACGGTTCCCACAACAGAAAAGCCACTAGAAATTGGTAAGACATACCGCTGGTATTTTGAAATAAGTTGTTCTCGTTCAGCACAATCTGAGCAAGCAGCGACTCGACTGGCTCCAGCATCGCTGACTGGATTTGTGCGACGAGTTGCCCAATCTCCTGAACTTGAGGCAGAATTAAATCGGGCAAAAAATCCTCTAGAACGAGTTGCCGCTTACGCCAAGCATGATATATGGTACAATATGCTCACCGAATTGGCTCAATTACGCTTGGAATACCCTGAAAATGCCACATTGGAAAGTATTTGGCTAGAACTCTTGGGGGATGAACGAATTGGGTTACAAGAAATTGAGCAAGAACCCATTGCTGGTAGTGTTATACCAGGCAATGTTATAACCAGTTCCCAACCAGAATAAAGGGTGCCCAGTGATAGGGGCGTAGGTAATCTTTATCCGGATCATCTGGATACTCGGTTAAGAAAGCAATTTGAGTTTTCCGCAGAGCTTCAGCTTTACTCAGTTGAGGCTCTTTTAACTGTTGATAAAACCGTCGCATAAATTCTGCGGTGGATGCATCGTTAACTTGCCACAATGTCGCTAATGTGCTGCGGGCACCCGCTCGAACCGCAATTCCGGCTAATCCTAATGCTGCACGCTTATCTCCAGCGGCTGTTTCGCAAGCACTTAATACCAGTAATTCAATAGCGGTAGTACGATTGGGTTCATTGGTGCGTAATAAATTATCTAAATCCTGAACATTAATCCGCCCACTCCAGTCTAAGAGGAAGGTTTGTTGGGGATTAGAACTAAATTTGCCGTGGGTGGCAATGTGTACCAGATTAAAGGGTTCCATATTAATCTGATTGCGGATATTATCTTGTATAAAATCCTGATTTTCTAAGCTTTGACTTAGGTTGAGTTGGTTTCGGATTCCGGCTAACTCATCGGCTACATTGTCTAGGGTAGAAAATCCTTCTTGCTCAAAGCTGGGTGCATTTGTTGTTCCAGCAATCAGCGCTCGGAAATTCTGGCGGTTGAGGGGTTTGGGTTCTAGGAGTTGTAAACCGGGCGTTAACGCCACAGCATACCGCTCCACTAAATACTTCTCTCCGTCATAGAGAGTCGAGGGAGGAATATTGCGTAAGGAACCATCGAGGACAAATACTAAGGTTTTAACGGTGGGTTTATCTAAGTTTGCGGGATCTAAATCGGCTTCAAAGGGGCGAATTAACCAATCGTAAAGTTGTGCCGCATCCTGTTTAATTTTACTGATGCTCGTACTGCGTTTGGTTAAATCCTGGCGCAATTGTTCCACGGCTTGATCAACTTGAGGTTCAGAGACGCCTTGATGGGCATAGTGGCGCAGGTTATTTTGTCCAGGTAATTTGAGAATTACCTCCAAGCGATTGGGTAATATAATTGGATAAAAGATTGCAGCTTGAGGATCAACGTTATCAATATTCACGGCTTCTGGTGTGGCACAAGCATCGCGAAAGAAGTTATCCAGTTCAGCCAATTGCAAGGCTTCCATGATATCGCGGGCTTGGCTCAGATTGGCTTTATTGGGAGTGGGAGAACCCAGGAGTAAATCGACGAATTCACGATAAACAGGTTCGACAGTTTCTCGGAAAGAAAACTGAATTTCGGGATTGAGGGCGACTAAATCACCGCGTAAATTGTTGAGTGTCTTAACGGCTTCATTGTAATATGCGATCGCGTCTGAATTGACAAGCAGATTTGGAGAGTTCTCTTGGGCTTGGGCTTGCAGTAGTCGCCCCATTTGCCATTGCCATTGATAGGCGATATCAGCGGCATTCATCTGTTGAGCAATCAGGAGTGCCTTTTCGGTTACATTTTTGGCATTTGTCCAGTCTTGGGTTTTTTCATAGAACTTACCTAGCGTACCCAAACTATAAGATATAGCCCGTTGGTCTTGTAAAGCTTCAGCCTGTTGAATCGCTGTCGTTAAAATTGCCGCCATATCATTAGTGCGTTGCTTCTGTGCCATTAACTCTGGAATCTGGAGCAAACTTTCGGCAAAATTAACATGAGCATAAACAGAAGCCCGACTAGCAGGTAAAGTTGATAATCCGGTTGATAGTGAAGACAAAAACTCTTGATCCGGTGATAAAGAATCAGTCTCAATCAATAAATTCAATTGATTAAGTTGAGCTTGAATTCGGGTTAAAGGGAGCGTGGCTGTCATCGCCGCCTGTTGATAGTGACTCAGGGCAGCTTGGGTATAGGGTTCGGCTGAGGATTCCTCAAATACTTTGGCGCGTTGGGCTAAGGTTTGCTCTGTATTGCCTAAACTCAGCAATATTTGACTTTCCTGTTGCGGTAAGCCTAAGGCTTGGGTTAAGGCTAAACTTTTGTTGAGGATATCTTGAGATTTTTCTAAATCCCCCCCTTGTCGCAAAACAGTCCCAAAATTTTGCAACCCAGCTACCTTAACGGGTGAATCCTCTAACTCGAAAAGAGCTTGTTCAAGCCGCTGATAAAGTTGTTCTGTGCGTCGATACAATCCCAAGGATTGCATTGCCTCGGTTTGATTAATTTGGCTACCAATTGCTCCTACAGGATCACTCGCTTGCTGATAGAGAGTTTCTGCCTGTTCCCAGCTAGCTAAAGCCGCTTCAGCGTTGCCTGTAGCTAATTGTAGACGCCCTTGAGCATTGAAGACTTGAGCGCGAACCCTTGGGTTAGCTTGAGGTACAGTTTCGAGTAAAGACAAACTGGTTTGAATTGCTTGCTCAGCCGCTTGCCACTGTCCGAGTTTCTGATACGTTAATGACAAGAGGCTTAATACTTGGGCTTGCTGAAGGGTATTCCCTG
Organism: Coleofasciculus sp. G2-EDA-02; assembly: GCF_040226375.1. Classification (NCBI taxonomy): domain Bacteria; kingdom Bacillati; phylum Cyanobacteriota; class Cyanophyceae; order Coleofasciculales; family Coleofasciculaceae; genus Coleofasciculus; species Coleofasciculus sp. G2-EDA-02. Next base: position 14,876 of record NZ_JAVKEW010000146.1, read on the forward strand.
CCTCGGCGTACCCCTGTGCTGCTTGTTGCAAAATCTGTACGGCTTCGGTAAATTGTCCAGTATCGTAGTGATTTTTGCCCACTTGCACTAAGGCTAGAGTCTCCGTGGCGACTGGGAGTTCTGCCCTTACTAGAGGTATTGTATGGATACCCAGACTTAAGCTTAATCCTAACAGAGCCAACAGGAGCGATCGCGCCGTTCGTAGTAGGCACTTTAGTGCCATAAGCGCTGAAGCGCTGACTACAAGCCTGAGCGATCGCACCGGTACAAAAAAGCGTAAATTTACCCATTTTGCTAACCCATTAAACTTCCGAGGAACACAGACCTTTGATATTTTATTTACAGATAAGGATACTAGGCGTTTCATATCATTAAACCTTTTAGATTTATGTTTGTAGTAAGCGTAAAGCGCTTACTACAAACACCTCAGGCAATTGTAGGGTGAGGAAAGCGGAGCGTAACGCACCATTTATAACGATCGCATCGCAACTAAGAACCTCGCTTAAGTCAACCACATTCAATTTAGGGAAGGTTCCATAAACCCTTTAACTATTGACAGGTGAACGATGGCGTACCCGTCTCGTGGGGTGTCACAACCGTTGGTTCTGCGGTGAGAATAATCGTACCATTTGCATCTTTAAGCCAACCTTGAGCTTCGACAAATTTATTCGGGGTATTTCCTGTAACATGTTGGCGACTGTTCCGGTTAGATTGCTGCACTTCTGTTGATTCCTCTACAGCAGTTATCCGCCAATCTTCCCAAGTCGCATCAGCATCAAGCACCTGATTGGGAGGCTTAGGCAAACCGCCGCGTCCAGTTATGATAAATTCACTTCCTTGGGCAGCGGCACAAAGACTTTGTTCAACTAACCGCGTCACGTCTACAAGTTCTGCTGGCAACTCCACCAGTCCTTGAGCCGGATCAATTCCTGATAAGTTTAGGGTAGGAGTACGACTCAGTTCAGGAGAGGTTTGTGAAATGGCAGTGATGTCATTAGAGTCTAGTAGTTCCGGATCTAATGGATCATCGGGTTCCAGTAAATTTTTAAGCTCTTCGTTACTACGGATGAATACATTAAATAAACCTTGAGTCGTGATAGTAACGTTACCCCCCCGTCCGGAGAAAGCGTTGGCAGTAATATCACTGTTTTCATTAGGAACACCAACAATTAAATCAGCTTCAATTATAATATTGCCGCCATCTCCATTTTTTTCATCCTTACCGGCATTTGTCGAGATGCGAATTTCATCCCGCACAAATAAAAGATCATCAATAATAAGCGTAATATTACCGCCAGTGTTAGCGTCGGTTTCAGCAGAAATACGAGCGCGATGTTCTAGGCTCAGAGAATCGGCTTCAACTCTAATATCTCCTCCTCTTCCAATACCTTTACTGTCAACCGCTACTTGCCCCTGATCTTGAAGAAATACTGTTCTAGAATCGATGATAATACTACCACCATTGCCACTAGAGTCTTCTTCAGTATTAGCAAAAATTCCACTGCCATTTCCAGCGATTGTCACACTGTCTTTAACCTGTAATAATATATCTCCAGCATCCCCGTTACTAAACGTTATACTTGTAATCTGTCCACCACTATCAAGTTGAACTTGAGCCGCGTTAACGTCTATCATTCCCGCATTTCCGCTACTACGGTTAGTATCTGCTATAACTTGTGCTTGATTTCGGACAATCAGCAAGGGTGTATCAATCCTTACATTTCCCGCATCCCCTGTACCTTCAGTCTGAGACACTATACGGCTCTCACTCAGTTGTACTGATTCAGAGGCAAATATGGTGATAGCTCCACCATCACCTTTACTATTGGGGAAACTACTACTAGCAATCAAAGCACCATCTTCCATAATCAGTACGGGTGTGTTCACGGTTAAGCTTCCTGCATCCCCCTTACCAAAAGTATCCGTTCTCAGAGCACTGGGAAACAGTGTATCCATATCCTCACCCTCAACTAAGACATCACCACT